>JBMFSZ010000330.1:0-4296 GCA_049967315.1 Desulfomonilaceae bacterium | reverse complement strand
ATCCGAACACGGCGTTTGGGTATTTAGGAGAGTCTCAAATTATAAAGACATCTTGGCTAAAATAGATCAAGGAATGATAGGCAAAACATTCACGGCTAACAACTGGGATGTCAACCATCAAAACGCGTTTCAGGCCATTGATGAATTGATAGACATCTGCTTGATCTTGTCTTTTTTAACAGCAAAATGCGTGACACCCACTGATGCCACTGCAGGATCTGCATTGCATTTTGTGGGAAACCCGCCTGACAAATTTATCCGACCTAGGGCTATCGTCGGCTTTCCCCAATTGCAAGAAAATCTGGATTTAACAGCTTTGTTCAAGGATGGGATGGAAGAGATTAGATCTCGTATGCAAGAAGGAAAACTGCGACTATCTCTGTGCCATTGGATTAGCGGACTTACAAGCCTCAGTCTTGAAGACATTTTTGTTTGGGCCACTGTACAAATGGATATCGTCCGGCTATGTGAAAGTGAGAGATTGAATTGCCCATGTCTAAGTTACTATGACGGGTGTAAGGAGGCAAGTAAGCGTTTACATTTGCGACAGCTGCCAAAAGCATTCAAGCAAATGCGAACAGATCTCATTCATGAAGGTAAACTCAGCGGCACGAATTTCCCAAAAAAGACAAAAGATGAATGCGCAGCGGTAGTTGCCAAAACAATGTCTTGGATTGATTTATACGTGTTAAAGGTATTAGGAATGGCCAACATCCTTAAACCACCGAAAAGGTGGAGTCAAAAAGTACTTCTTGAGGGTATGCCGAGCATAACACTGGCGCATTCATGAGTATCGTTGGCAATTTTCATCGATAAGTGTCAAATTTCGCATACAATTCAATCATTTTGGAGTCGATAAAAGAATTCGGAATTGCGTCTGAGCGATTGAGGCACGCTTAACATATTAGATTGCTTGAAATAGTACCATGTTATGTCGCTGCGGGGTGATCGGTAATGGTCAACAGTGTTTCAGATTTATCAACAGATACTTGCAACGAGATTGATTGCGACTTAATTAAAAAAAAAGAAATTATATATAATTGTTTGGTTAGAGAATATGAATTAGAAATGGCTCGGTCAAACGCGCTAGATGATAAAGCGTTCAAAAGCCTCTCTACAAATGCGTTTCTTTTCGGCTTTCTACCAATCATGATCAAATGGGGACCTTCTGGTTCATCATCTGTGAATTTTCTGAACTCTCCTTTCGCGCTCTTTTTTTTCATCATAATTTGCCTTTCGCTGCTGGCTGTGTGGCTCCTTCTCTTGAAGGTAATATTACTCATAGGACATGGGCAGGTGTCCTTATCACTGAAAGATCTAGAAGAGTTGCCCGATCAAACGGTAGCATCCGTATATGATCGACTTTGTAATACATATCGATCAATTAATAGTGCACTAACTACTCAGTTGGCCAAAAAGTCCCTCATACTTAGATACGCGCATATGTCTCTAATATTGTCGGGAATATTCTATTTCCTTCTCATTTTATGTCTCTTTACGAAGCCATCTTTCGTGCAGTAGCGCTTGTAGCTTGATAAAAATTATTATCCTCCAAAGGTTATTTCAAAAAATCATCCTAAAGAAGGTGCAAAAATGACAGACGAAAAAACAAATAATCCATCCCCTGAAAAGCCGCCCATTCCAGAGCCACCGAAAGGGCCGGGGTCGAATTCGCCCAAAGTCGGTACAGTGTATATTGAACATGGCGACACCCAAGCTCCACCCTTACCGTTGCCATCTGAAGGACGGAAGAAATGATTCCTTGTGCTTATTTAATTGGGTCAAATTGACAGGCTTGAAAAGGCCAATGAAGGAGACGAAAGTGACACAGAAGATTCCAGCTAGACTCAACAAGGAACCGCTATTGGAGGCGGTTTGGGAAGTTCGTTTTAAAAGCTCGAAGCTTTCTGTTGGCGATCTGCTACCGGGCTTCATTTATAAGTCGCTGTCTCATCAATACCCAGATATAATTCGGCTTCCGGTTGCAGAATTGCCGGCTCCTATTGTAGAACAAGACCCTTCCTTCAAATATGCTCCCAGGTTCCGGCTTACGGGGACCAATCAAGCAATACAGGTTGGGGGATACTCGGTCTCATTGAGTTGTCGGCGTCCGTATTCAGGATGGAAAACGTTCTCTGCGGATATAATGGCACTCATCGGCGTCTTGAAAGAAACGGGCCTGATAGACCATCTGGAGAGGTTTTCCCTGAAATATCTAGATCTAATCGAATTGGATCAACCTCCCAACCTAAACTGTCTGAACATTGAACTGAAAGTAGGAAGTCACCAGATCAGCACGGTTCCATTAAATCTCCGAACAGAAATACAGGAAGGAAGCCTGGTTCATGTGGTTCAAATCCTGTCACCGGCGGAGGCATTTCTCCAAGGTGATTCAAAGAAGTTAACCGGGGTGCTCCTCGACATCGACACTATTCGTCTTATAGGAGAAGATGAATCCTGGGATGCGTTGGGGATTCATCTCGATGAAGCACACTCGGCTTCCAAAACAATTTTCTTTAGTCTTCTCACCAAGAAAACTCTTTTAAATTTGGAGCCGCAATATTAGGAGCAGAAAGTCGTGAACGCAACACAATATGCAATAACCAATTTGTCTCACTGGCAGCCCTGCGGATTTCTTCTGACTCCAATTTCGGGACTGAGCGCAAACATTGATTTCTGTCACCGCCCTGCTGTAGAAGTCCAGAGTCAATGGGTAAAGTTGACGCTACCTTTAGGTAAAGAAAAGATGAGTAACCATATTACTGACGTCCATAGTTTGGCGAAAAAAATAGAGTTCATTCCACGCACCAATTTGGGGAGGAAGCTATTGGAACTGCGAAAACGGGCAATTGATGAAGGAATGCGACTGCTCTCGGAAGATGAAGTATTGGAAGAAGTAAGACGACGGCGTGGAGAAGAAAATACCAATGAAGCGCACATATATTGACGCTAATGTCCTGATTGACGCTTTTCAGGGCGAAGAGAGCGTTTCTTATAGGGCTCTGGCCGTGCTGGACGATCCTGACCGAACGCTCGTAGTGAGCGACTATCTGAGACTGGAAGTTTTGCCAAAGCCAACATTCCATAAAAACGAAACAGAAGTTACGTTCATGGAGACGGTTCTTCAGAGCGCCCGTGAAAATGTCACAACTACACCAGAACTAACAGCCAAGGCCATAGGATTGGCCTCACGGTACGACTTAACCCCCATCGATGCTCTTCATGTTAGCGCTGCAGTGATTGCTGGAGTGGATGAAATGGTTACTGGGGAAAAAAAGACTAAGCCGATGCTGAAAGTTAAGGAAGTTAAGGTAGTATCTCTACATTCCACTGAAACAGGATCCAAATGAGAGAATATGGTGGTTTATGACCCCCAGGAATATTATATCGGCAAAAGGCGCCAAAGCCACTGAGGACTGCGAGGATTCCGTTGTCGGACTTATAGCGCTTGGGCTGGCCTCCACCGGTTTGGCTAACTTCTCACACCTGATAAACCTTAACCGTTTTTGTCCGGCTTTAGGACTTTTCGAAAGGCAGCGGCTCCTTTGCTATCAAGGAAATCTCATGGAGTGGCTTGGTCCGGCCAGTAGTAGGGCCAACTAGCGCAACGACTCAGCCTTTTCTTATCTGGAAACTCAGGATGTGTCTTTTTTTGACATCAATGTTACACCGTCACCTCCAATTAGGCATACATGGATCGGCGGGGGTGGCGGTGGCTACTGACTTGGGTAGCAAAAATAAGTATCTAAGCCTTTGAAGCAGAGTTTATTGCGATTGAACATAGGTTCTTCACTACTCAGAGATGTTTTTGACTTGTCTTGAGATGTTCATAGACTTCCTGGTTTCTGGACCCCTGAATAAATGTCCTCTGAACAAACCGGCAGCGGCGCTGTGCTTAAAGATTAACGCAGTCTTAAAAGCTCACGTGCTTCAGCAATGGTATCTCCTTGCATGAATTCTAAAGTTAACCTCAGACAATACTTCTGCGGCTCCGGCAAATTTTTGGCCGTAACCGTGCATTCGAGAACGCTGTCTGGTTTCCTGAAAGAGTCAGGCACACTAATCGTCATTTCAAACGGTTCGGGGGCAACCTGATGACGGAATTCCTCACATTCAAATTCCCATACATCCATGGGGCTAGAAGGCGCACCGGGTTTCCAATAGAAACCATGTTTATCACGCCGCTGATGCATTAAAGGCATCATTGAAGAAGTTATTAAATTAATGGTCCAAGAAAAAAGGACAGTGGTTTAAGTGCAAAGTCTGCTCTAAATTAATCAAAACTAAAGGAGCAGT
>JBMFSZ010000329.1:0-4303 GCA_049967315.1 Desulfomonilaceae bacterium | reverse complement strand
CTCACTCGGCTCAACCATGTAGATAAACCAGACTGTTCGATTAAACTTCCCACCGCTACAATTAACAGGAGTCGGAAATTCCTTTCAAATGAGGGCTTGGACCTATCAAAACCGTTTCTGTGTCTGTGTCCAGGATCTGTTAACTCTGACGCAAAAAGATGGCCGGCCGAATACTTTGCCGCTTTGGCTGATATCCTTTGCAAACGGTTCGGTTTTCAGATCGTTTTTCTTGGAGCAATCCAGGAGCGTAGCCTGGTAGATTCCATAATCAGTCAAATGAAAACCGGGCCCGCTTTTAACTTTGCAGCAAAATCTGACATAATTATGTCTTTGGGTATAATGAATTTAAGCTCTTTAGTGATCTCTAATGATACGGGGAGCGCCCATCTGGGGGTTGCTTCCGGGGCAAAATGTTTGACCATCTTTGGTCCTACAATCGCTGGAGCGACAGCCCCATTTGGGGAAAGAACGTTTATTGTTCAAGGCAAGGCGGATTGTGCTCCGTGTAACGATCATCACTGTAAACGCGAGGGCCACTCATGCATGCGGGGGCTGGTTCCGCAAATTGTCGCAAAAAGAGCGTCTGAAATTTTAACGTCGCACCCCTGAAATTCATGAAGCCATTTGTCAGCGTAATAATTCCGACGCATAACCGACTTGAATTGCTCAAACAAACTATAGAAGCGGTTAGGAACCAGACTTTCAGAGAGTTTGAAATTGTTGTGGTCAATGATGGATCTACCGATGGAACCGGTGAATGGCTCTCAGGACAAAATGACCTTGTTGTAATTAATCAGGAAAATCAGGGGATTGCGTCGTCCAGAAATAATGGCGTCGCTATCGGTAGAGGAGAATGGTTAGCCTTCCTTGACCATGACGACATTTGGGCGCCGAACAAACTCGAGACTCAGGTAGATTTCGCAAAGTCAAATCCAGACGTGGGCATGGTTGCGGTCAAGCATGTCCGGCTTGGAAAGAAAATCCACCATAAGGGTCCTGGCAAATGGATAAAAGGGGATCTTTTTGCTAAAGTTTTTTCGGAAAGCTTTATTCATACCTCGTCGGTAATGATTAGAAAGGATGTGTTCCAGAAGGTAGGAGGGTTTCCAACCAGGTATCGGTTCGCGGACGAGTTCGACGTCTGGCTCAGAATCTCAAGGGATCATGAAATAGCGTTCTTTGACAAGCCATTGGTGTTTATAAGATTCTACGACGCAAACACGAGCCACAACCGCATAGGGGTCAGATCAGATACCTACGACATTCTAATTAACAATTATACTCCCGAACGTATTCCAAGAAAGACGTTTCTGCGGACGCTATCGGATCACGACATTTCCTTTGGAAGGGCTTACATCAAGGCGGGTGATTTTCAGAAGGCCCTGAAATGGTTCAAAAGCGCTATAATCAGGACTCCTCTAAGACCCCGGCCATGGCGGTATTACGTCAGATACAAAATTGCATCAATGTTTAACCGCTCCATACAGAGTCCAAAAGATGCCTAATTGCCGCTCGGTTCCTAAACCTTCTTCAGATTTGGGTGGCGGGGAAATTTGCATAAAGGTTAGCCCCTGCTCAAGCAAAATCATCAATTTGGCTCCGCAAGATGCTGAATTGGTAGCCCTATCCGCCGTTGACGAACATTTTAGACAAGTTCAGCGCGGATCCAAAAATGTTAGGAAAAACGCTCCTGAGTCATCTGTTTCGGTAATTTCCATTAAAAATTGTCCTCCTTTATGTGTAAAGCATTTCAAATATCGAGGACCAGTTCATGCGCTGAAAGGATTATTCCGAGCTTCTCATGGTTTGCGCGCCTTGTACCAGGGATCCTACCTTTTCGAGCATGGCTTCACAACCTCTGCGCCGCTTGCTCTTGTTCGCAAGAGCCACATTAACGTGACCATTGAAGAGTGGTTGATTATGGCAGCCACACCTAATTCAAAGGAGCTTGATCGTTATGTGGTCGATTGCCTTGGCAAGGGGTGGCCAAACGAAAACAAACAAAAATTTCTACGCGACTCCGCTCAATTCCTTGCTGCCGTACATGAAGCCAGTATCTTTCATACTGACCTCAAGACTTGCAACATCATGGTTTCAACTCAGTGTTCGTCAGGATCCATCAATTTCTCATTGCTTGATTATGATGATGTGAAGATTTGCAAAAATGGCTTACGATTGAGCATGAGAGCCAAAAATTTCTCACAGATTTTTCTTTCTACACCGGCTGCAATAAACCTGGATGACCGCCGGTTTTTCTTAAACCAGTATCTGAGGTCCTGCAAAAGGTCGCATATTGACAAGGATCGATTAATCCGGATGGTTTTGGCCAGGATAAAGGGAAAATCGTTACTTTATGTTGGACCGGATGGTGACATATCAGAGAAGTCTCCGTTAGAACATGAGACGTACGAATATTGTAAGCGACTTGGCTGCGAATGAGTCAGGGAAGTGTGCAGCGTTTCCAAGACTGCAAGGCAATATTCGTTCACAGATAAAATCCCTTAGATTGATCGCACAAAGAACAAACGAGTTTCACCTTTACCAAAAATTGATGTGATCCCGGCTCTTCCTGATGAAGCGGAAGGTATCCGATCAGACCGTTGTATAGTCCAAATGATGCGACATGCATCCAGAATGACCATTGTACAGTCCGGGAAATTGCGGACGAGCCCTCTCCAGCCTTTTTCAATAGAGTGATCGCTTTTTCAAGACCGTAAAAAGAAATCCTATTAAGGCGATCAGATAGACATGACGCTCGGCAAAGCCCAATGGAATAAACTGTGTTGCGACCAAAGTCTTTGGGCCTTCGGCAAGGCCGGGAAGGATGTGGACGAAAACGTATGCAATGGAAGCTCCACCTGCTGCGGATAACCAGGAACTCCTCGGCGCTACGCGCAGAAAGTAGATCTCCCCAGCGAAGAGATGAATGGCAGCTAACGCCACGGCAAGCGAGAAGGCTGAATTTGTCATGCTATGAAGCCTCTCAAGTTGTTCCAGGCATTTCGGAAAATTTCCGTTACCCGAAGACCCTAGCAAATGCTACGAGACGGGATATTTAGGCAAAAAATATGAATTCATGCGAGTAACTTTCAGAAAGTAAGAGGTCTTACAAGGTAATCATCACTTTCAACTTGAATGGACTTGACATGATCATGCAACGACCCTTTTGCTCGTTGAGTTATGCTTGAGACAACAATTTTTTAATAAGGCTAAGGTCGACTTTCCCGATATGTAAATAATCTACAACAAATCCTGCTGCTTTCAACCCCCTAATTATTAAAGGCGCAATCTTCTCATCGTCTTCAGAATCAAAATAATTACGAAAGCATCAAAACATACGTAAAATGTTATAAATTAACAGTATCGAGGCCTATTACCATGAGTTGTCAGTAACGAATTATATTATGAAAGATTAATTGATGTTGATGGAGAGTAAAGAAGATGACAATTTTAACACTGTTTTCAATCGGAGCAATTTTAGGTTTTCTGGTTACGGCAGCGGTTAGCGCCGAATCTGGATATGAGAAGGCCATCTTTGCGGGCGGCTGCTTCTGGTGTATGCAATCACCGTTTGAAAATCTCGACGGTGTAGTAAGGGTCGTATCGGGTTATACTGGCGGCACTGGCAGTGATCCCACCTATGAAGATTACGGAGGAAAAGGACATGTGGAGGCGATTGAGATAACCTATGACCCCTCAAAAGTAACCTACGATCAGCTTTTGGAAGTTTTCTGGCGTCAGATCAACCCTACCGACAATGGCGGACAGTTCGTTGACAGAGGGCCTCAGTATCGTTCAGCGATATTTTATCTAAATGACGATCAGAAACGAGTCGCAGAAAAATCAAAACTGGAACTCGAAAATTCTGGCAGGTTCGATAAGCCCATTTTAACTGAGATAATCGAGGCGTCAAAATTCTACAAAGCTGAGGATTACCATCAGGATTATTACAAAAAAAATCCACTTAGATATAAATTTTATAGGCACAAAGCCGGTAGGGACCAATACCTGGATAGAATCTGGGGCCATGAAAGGGAGTCAAAAAAACTGGACGAAAAAACAAGCCCATCTTTAAAGTTTGACAAAGAAGAGTTGAAGCAAAAATTGACTCCATTGCAGTTTAAGGTTACCCAGGAAAATGGTACTGAGCCGGCTTTTCATAATGAATATTGGGACAACAAAAGACCTGGAATATATGTGGACATAGTTTCCGGAGAGCCTCTCTTTAGCTCCATGGACAAGTTTGACTCTGGAACTGGTTGGCCGAGTTTCACAAAGCCGCTGGAACCTTCCAACATAGTCG
>JBMFSZ010000328.1:0-4304 GCA_049967315.1 Desulfomonilaceae bacterium | reverse complement strand
ATAGCCACCTTTGACAAAACCCGATCGTCCGTTATTTAGAGGAACGGAGTACTTTAGGCCGGTACTCATATCTGATCCTACTGCGTTGTCACAGAATGCCACACCTGCCTTACATTCTACGGATAAGGTGTTGGAATGTCGGGTCACTCTGAGCAATTTTTCCATTTCTATCCCTACCATGGCCATGTTCAGGTCATTGTCGAACCTTGAAATACCTTGACCAGCGCCTCCCCAACCTTGCAACACGCTGACTCGCTCGTTGAGTCTGACGTATTCGGCGAAGATCCCCACTCGGGACGTTTGTGTTCTGATTGGATCATAGACCAGCCCCATCTGTTGATAGAGTCTATCCCACTTTGATTTGACTGCCTGACCTGTCCCGGTGCTCATAATGCCAGTGCCGAACTGGAATGGGCTCAATCCATTACCACCGCCCTGAATCATAGCGGGTATTATGGAGTATGTTAGAGACCACCTGGGGTGGAATCGGTATTTGGCCGTAAATGAACCTAGTACCACGTGGTCCGGAATCCCCAGGGCGCTGTTGAAGTCGGTAACTGGCTGGGTGTTGGCGACAAAGTTAAAGCCATACTGCCCATTGAGGTAGATCGCATTGCCTTTTGTGCGAGCGAAAAAAGCTTGGGCGTCGAGTTCCCAGCCTTTTGTTTTCATGGCTGGCAAAGCGATTGGCGGTACTTGATTCATCGCCGCTACAGCGCTTCTTTCAAAGCCCATTGAAGGTTTGATCTTGGCGATTTTCTGGGGTTTGATCTTCATGATCGGTTTCGAGTTTGAAGAAACCGGTACTAGAAGGCTCTCACGACAATCGTTCGATGCAGAGGCCTGAACGAAGTTCCAAGCCATGGCATTCGCCGTGAAGATCAGGGTGAACAAACATAGACATACCAATAGCATACGAGGTCTTTGAATTTTCATAGCCTCCCTCCCAGGAGAACGTTTTGTTGAGACCGCACTTTACAGATTCGTTTTTTTCTGTCAAGCAAAAAAATGCAGACTATTAATATGTTATATTAAAAAGCTAGAAATTAGATTAAGATTATGAAACACCTAAATTAGTGTAATACTTAATCTTATAGACATAATTAGTTGTTAATGTGACAATTTTTGATTAACATAAAAAAGGCTTAAAAAACTTTTAAAAATCATACGCGCAATACGGCTTTAATAAAGGATGCGCGCATTTAATAATAATAACTAAAATTAATAAATCTATGTAACATACTGATAAATATAAAATATCCAATTAATTAATGGCAGTTTTTCAGCGCAATGTTGGTAACCGCTTTAGCCAAGGCTTCGGTATCGCGATTCAAATCCCTTTTTCTGCAGTCAAATATCAATTGCTGATCACTCGGCGCCCAAGGAGCCCATTGAACAGGGTCAGTGGTTACAAAAAATAGAATCGAGAAAATTCCCAATGCTGCAGCCAAATGGCTGATGCCGGAATCGTTACCTATATAAAATCTTGCTGCCTGCATATGGTTACAAATTGTCGGCAATGACTGATTCTCGAGGACTTCCGCTTGTGTTTCCTCCAACCAGTGAGACCACTGATCGGAAGATTTTATGTGGCTATCGGCTTCTCCCAAGGTTATAACGACTCGGCAGCCGGTTTGCTGCTTGAGAGATAGTGACAACGCTTCGAAAAGTTGAAGTGGGGCCAGCTTTGTTCGACCACCGCTGCCTGGATGGGCCCACAGGATATTTTCTGTCCGCGCCCGACGACCATCATTCAACATTGGAATTCTAGGGGGGGTGGCCAAGCTTAACTGGGTGTGAACGGTTTCAATTAGGTGGGCGCCAGGGAGTGGAATCGGAGAAGCGGTCGATATTTTTTCGACACCCGCTCTTCGTAAATTCGACACGACCGCGCCGGGGGATTTGAGGATTACATACGCCTTTTCACAAGGCTTAGATTGGGTAGACTCGATTTTTAAATCAGATTGAAACATCCAAATTAAATCGAGATGGTCGATTGGTATGAATCCAAATTTAGCCGGAACAATGTCCCCGTATGGGCTGGATCCGACCAGTGTAATTAGCGCGTCATCGAAATAAGATTTGATTGATTGGAGCAACGGAAATGTAAGTATAGTGTCTCCCAGAGCTCCTGGGCGAATGATCCAAATGTTCATTGAAAAATTCCTCATCTCGTATGGCAAACTTTTTTAGACACAAATCTTATAGAATCTCTGGAGTAAATTTAGTGAGCCTTCAAGAAGATAGATCTTCCGGGATTCTCGACAAGCGAGGAAGATCTGCCATGCGACCGATTTTGACATAGATGGGTCCAATTGATATACTGGCTCTAACGATATCAGTATATTCATAAAAATACAGAATTAATAAAATGTTAAAACCATTTTTTAGAGTTATGCCTCTTGAAGAGGCAAAAGTAAATTTGGGAATTATCGAACCACTCAAACAGGAATTTGTAGATCTGGATGATGGTCTTTTTCGGGTTCTAGCCCAATCTGTCAAGGCTGATAAAGATTCACCGGAATTCCCTCGAGCTACAATGGATGGCCATGCCGTTAGATCGATAGATACCTTCGGTTCTACCGAGAGTTCTCCATCGGTTTTCACGGTTGTCGGGGAAGTAGCTACGGGAGAAACTTCTGACATAATTCTTAGACGTAGAGAGGCGGCCAGAATCTGGACTGGCAGAGCGTTACCGGCCAATGCCGATGCAGTGGTAATGATTGAGCATACCGAGAATTTGGGTCAAAACTCGATAGAAATATTTAAAGCGGTTGCGCCATTTGACAATATAATCCGTAAAGGAGAAGATTACCGACGGGGAGAAATTTTGCTCAATGCCGGCCTGAGGCTAAGGCCTCAGGATTTAGGACTTTTGGCTTCCCTGGGGTTCACGAGGTTGAAAGTATACGCAACTCCAAGAGTGGTCCTAATAAGTACCGGAGATGAAATCGTCCCAGTAAATGAAACGCCACCTCCAGGATGTGGACGGGATGTAAATGGTCATTCTCTTTATGCCGCTATTAAAGAATCTTTTGCCGAGCCGATATCCACGGGTTTGGTGGGAGATAATCTCAAGTCACTGACGTCAGCTTTAACGGCGGCCCTTGAACAGGCAGACCTCGTTGTCATATCCGGGGGAACTTCCACAGTTAGCAGCGATTATGTAGCGCAAGCGATCACTGAAATCCCTGATTCAAGGACAGTGCTTCATGGGGTATCAATTTCGCCTGGGAAGCCATTAATAATGGGACTTGTTGGGCCCAAACCAGTTATTGGCTTACCAGGACATCCTGCCTCGGCTCTGGTTTGTTTCGATCAATTCGTAGTGCCGGTGATTAGACGCCTTTCAGGTGAAAATTCTGTGCAGCCATTCCTTAGACCTCACGTTAAGGCTATTCTAACGCGTAATATTTCTTCAAAAGAAGAACACCCCGATTTTGTTATGGTCAGACTGTCGCTTGAAGGCGCCAATTACATGGCCACTCCAGGTCCGCACAAATCAGGAATGGTCTCCGTGATGCCTAGATCTCACGGATATCTTAAAATGCCAGCAGGTTGCCCGGGTTACCACAAGGGACGCACTGTCAAAGTTTACCTATTTTCCGACTGGATGGGTGACGACTTTGAGAAAGAATATTTTTCCTGAGGTGAAACAACTTGCATAAAATTTGGAAACCCCTTTAATGCGCCTCACCATGGAAGGCGCACTGGATTCGGAAAAAATCCTGACGGTTGAATCTTTGAATAGAATCGTGGTCGGGCCGATGTCTGCCAAATTTTGGTCCCATAATTTTCGTGCGGTCACACTTGATTGCTTTGCCGTAGACACTAGAATAACTTTTGAGGCTGGTCTAACAACTTAATTCAACTAATAACTGGTAACGAAGCGTGGCCATCCAATACAGTTCGACAGATGCCTGCTGGAACAAACGCAGTGATAATAATTGGGCGCATCAATTTCGTGAACGAAAAAACCATGAAATTGAAAAAGCCGTTTATCCATGCAAGAATGTTCGACGGGAAAGAGAGGATCTATTACAACTTGCATCTGATCCGTCCGCAAGTTTTTATGATAGAAAAGGGCTACGCGATACAAAGTCAGGGGCTACTTGATCTTGTAAGAGGTAGTGTAACATTTACTAATATGCAAAAGGAAATGGAAACCCGTGTCCTAATCGGCTTTCACCTTCGCAGGGCCGCAATTGACCTCAAGCGAATAAAAGGTTAGAGCTGGTTTCAAAAATCACAGCCACCTCATAGTAATCAAGAAACAGGCAATGTGAAAGAATCCGGTATAGACA
>JBMFSZ010000327.1:0-4320 GCA_049967315.1 Desulfomonilaceae bacterium | reverse complement strand
GGGAGGGCCTTTGGAAGACATGAGCAGGGATGAAGGCCTTCAGTATTTCAGGGAGGGATTGATGGAGGTGAAAGACCATGCCCGTGACAGGGGAGTAAAAATATTGATTGAGCCTGAACCGGACCTGCTTGTGGAGAATAGCACTCAGTTCCTTGAACTTTTTCAGGATCTGGATCATCAGGTTTTCGGTATTAACTTTGATGTAGGCCACTTCTATTGCGTGAATGAAGACCCGATCCAGTTGATCCGTACCATGAAGGACTGCATTTACCATTTTCATCTTGAAGACATTGCTATGACAAGGAAACACCATCATCTCATGCTTGGACACGGTGGAATTGATCTGGCCGCCGTACTAAACAGCATCGATGAAATTGGTTATGACGGCTTTGTCACGGTCGAATTGTACACCTACGAGCATGTTCCCAAAGAGGCTGCTCAGGGGGCGATGGCTTACCTAAAGAAATGGAGAAAGCAAAATCCTTCCCCCGGAATTGGATAGTCTTGATTCCATACCAGACACGACGCCGAAATTGTGTCATTAACATCTTTTATCCAGAGTCAATGCCCACCTTTATTTGACTGACTCTCTGGATGGAACTCGATCAAAAAGTTCCCGACCACCGATTTTTGGGTCCTTTAAAACATAATCTCCCATTACTCATAATAGCAACGTGGGTAACAAACGACCATATCTCATCAAAGTCGTGAGTCACGCAAATCAGGTTGGTCCCCTTAGCGACAATCTCTTTGACAGCTTCCCAAACACTTTTCTTAGCGTTGCTATCAAGGCCGGTAGTAGGCTCATCCAGAATCAGGAGCTTAGGATCGTTCACCAAGGCTCTCATAATCAGCAACATGCGAATTTGCCCATAGGAGAGTGTTCTGACTTGACGTTTTTCGATCCACCCAATTCCAAAGTTTTTGAACCAGGATTGGGCAATCGCAATTTCTTCTGAGTTCGGAGGATGCGTCACGCCAACACTGCCCCGGAATCCAGAAATGACCATTTCCATTGCCGTTTGATTAACCATGTGTTCCGCTTGAAAATCGGGGGTTACCAGACTGATAACCCGCCTTATTTCATCGATGGTCTGGGCTTTCTCGTTTCCAAATCTCCTGATGTTTCCTCCCCATACCGGCCTTTCCTCGCCCACTATCAGCTTGAGCAGTGTTGTCTTACCTGATCCATTTTGTCCCAACAGAGCCCAGTTCTCACCAGTTCTCACTGTCCAGTTTATGTTTTTGAGTATCAAAAGAGCGTCGCCTCCCGACGAAAAATTAACGTTTTCAATTTCAATCAGGGGGGTTACATCGCAACTGTGGCAAGGGGTTATTTGAGCCTTATGGGCGGTAGCTTCCGGAATTATTGTGTTCTTCGTTTTAGTAACTGAAACTGTTTCGGATAGTCTTTCAATTTTTACGATCCTTCCCGACTCAAGAGTTAACAGGTTAGTGATTGATGGCGGAACCTCCTCCGGGCCATGGGCTGCAAAAATTATCTGGGTTCCATTTTCAGCTATAGCCTGGGTGAGACTCAGAACTTTCGTTTTTGATTCTCGATCCAAGCCCGCGCATAGCTCGTCGATAAACAAAATATCAGGTTCATGCACGAGCGCCCGGGCTATCAAAATCTTTTTAGCCTCCCCGAACGACATTGAGAAAATTCGGCGAGTAGAGAGTTCTTCTATGTCAAGCATTTCAAGAACGCCATGGGCACGTTTGAGCATGAGGTCCGTGGGCTGGTCGTAAAGAAAAGCCGTCCTGTAGAAACCAGTGCAAACAACCTCAAGACCAGTAAGATTCCAGCCGTTGATTCTGTATCGATCAAGAAGATCGGAGGAAACCGCGCCGGTTTTTTCATGGAATCCTATTGGCCCTTCCTGAGGCTTGCCGTTAAGGTGATAAAGTCGTTTTCCTCCCTCTGGCGCAGGCCAGACGTCTCCTCTTACAACGCTCAGAAACGTTGTCTTGCCTGCTCCATTATGTCCCAATATGGCCCAGTTTTCCCCAGACCTTAATGACCAATTTATTTCTGATAATATGCAAGTGTCTCCGATTCTTACAGACACACCAATCAGTTCAACTAGCGTTCTATTACTCGTATATTGTCTTTCCATTTCCATGCAGCGTCCTTAAACGAAGAAAAAAAGGAGTTCGCAAAATCCATTCGGTATATTCCAAGGTTCCAGGCAAAAAATCAATAAAGCCGCACCATCAGCAAGGGCAAAGAATTTTTGATATGGTTGTGGTTGATCATTTTTATCTACGTGAGATATAATCACAATCCGAAACAATTTTTGGACGTTAAAATCCGATTCATGGCCACACATTGGTCAAAAACAAGCCGTATCCACGAGGGGAAAAATGATTGCTATGCAGGCGGGTTTGGTAGAACAGGCTAAAGTAGGCGCTGTGCCATACAAAGGGTTGTCTTCAAATGCGAAAGATGTAGTCGTTCAATGGTTATCAAAAGTTGGTCAGGACGCGCAGGGGGCCCCCAAGTATGGCCTCAGGCTTTTTACCGTCGGACCGGGCGGCGAAATCCCGACTCACAATCATGCTTATGAACAGACAATGTATATAATCTCGGGGCAGTTTGAATGTTGGGCGGCGGACCCGAACACCGATGAGATTTTAGATAAAAGAATTTGCTGCGCAGGCGACATGGTTTATGTGCCGGGTATGGAGCCGCACGGAATGCGGAACACTAGCGCAGTAGAACCAGGTCAGTTTCTTTGCTGCATCTGCACTTTGGGAGTTTAGGGATGGAAATCGAAGTTGATCATTTGGTCATGTATGGAGCCAAATGGTGCCCTGACGCCAAGCGAGCCAGGCAATTCCTCGACGAACGAGGAATTGCCTATGAATGGCATGACATCGACGAGGAAGAGGGAGCCAGGGATTTTGTTGTCAAGGTCAATGGCAGATTTGTCATTCCAACTCTGCTTTTCCCTGATGGTACAAAGATGACCGAGCCATCTAACGAACAGCTTACTGAAAAATTCGGGGGATGACATCCTTCGTGATCCAAAGGCCTCAACAGCCTTCCTCGAATCGACAAGTAGTTTAATTGGATGTGTTGGCGCCTCTTTCTCTTGCTTCTAATAGCAGGTATTCATTTATAAAACGGTTGATATCTCCGTCCAGAACTGCCTGAACATTCCCGATTTCGCAGTTGGTTCTGTGGTCTTTTACCATTTGATAGGGCTGGAGCACGTAAGACCTTATTTGCGATCCCCACGCAATGTCTTTCTTGCCCCTGTGTAGAGTGTCCTTCTCCGCTCTTTTCTTTTCGAGCTCCATGTCGTAAAGCCTTGACCGCAAGATCTTCAGGGCCATGGCCTTGTTTTTATGTTGCGAGCGTTCATTCTGGCATTGGACCACAATGTTAGTCGGCAAATGGGTAATTCTAACAGCTGAATCAGTTTTATTAATGTGCTGACCACCCGCGCCGGATGCTCTATAAGTGTCAATTTTAAGATCAGATTCATTAATCTCTATTTCGACATCGTCATCAGCGCTCGGATACACGAACAGCGCCGCAAAAGAGGTGTGGCGCCTGGCGTTTGCGTCAAATGGAGAAATCCTTACCAGGCGATGAATACCAACTTCGGCTTTTAACCGACCATACGCGTATTCACCATCTACCGAAAAAGTAACAGATTTCAAGCCTGCCTCTTCACCCGGAAGAGAATCAAGTAGCTCAGCCTTATATCCTTCGAGTTCAGCCCACCTTAGGTACATTCGCAGTAACATCTCAGTCCAGTCCTGAGCTTCTGTGCCTCCAGCTCCAGCATGAATTTCTACGATAGATGAACCGGCGTCCTCCGGCTGGGTAAACAGTCGTTGAATCTCGATCTCTCGTATATCATTTTCAATCTTGGAAATATTTGTCTGAACTTCATCGAGCACAGACTGATCCTCTTCCTCCAAAGCAAGTTCCAGGAGAGCTTCAGCATCCTCAATGTTCCTATCAAGTCCCTGGAAACTATTCAGTATTCTGACAATTTGTTTTTGCTCTCTTAAAACGTCTTTAGCTTTCCCTGGACTGTTCCAGAAATTTTCATCGGATTGAGTCTTTTCAATTTCATCTAAACGCGAAATCTTGTTGTCGAGGTCAAAGATAACCTCTGAGGTTCGATTGCCGCTGCCTTATTTCCGCCAGTTTTTGTTGAAGTTCAAACATCGCTTTCCTCCGGAGACTTGATTATAGCGCCCGAAAAGGCCCTGCCTTCAAGCCATTTATTATATTGTGAAAACCCATCAGGGTCAGTTGTTACTAACGCCTCATCAATTATTTTGAGCTTTGAATCGAGA
>JBMFSZ010000326.1:0-4331 GCA_049967315.1 Desulfomonilaceae bacterium | reverse complement strand
AGATCGAAATGTCGCTGCGCTATTTGCCTCTGCTTAGGTGAACGAGCCTCAATGACCCGTTTGATCAGCCATTCTTGCAGGCGCTCAAAATCTATTTTCGCTATCACCACGTTTTCTGTGGTTCCTGTTTGCGTTCCCAAAGCCGCTAAGGTAGTGTCATTTTCATGTAAACTAGCAGGCGCTCTCGTTTCAATCTCTTCTAAAGACTCTAATCTCGTATTCTTTTGTTCGTAGCCGGAACATATGGGGTCTGAGGCTTTCCGCTCCTGACCGAAAAGCCTGTTATTAACGAAGTCTCCGGTCTTGGGGTTTTGTATCATTTCCAATAGACAATTACGCGGATTACTCGATCCATGATGCGCGCATGTCCCACACATTTTACGGTCAGAAAACAGACCTCGCCGGCGCAAAGTCTGAACAATTTCGTTATAGATACAGCGGTTCACAAAAGAATAAAGGGTAGTGATGGTCGGATCTTCTAGCTTGGCGTTGAGAAGGCCTCCCGCTGCGGAATGATGGGGGTTTTTCCCATATAGAATCGCATTGATATCTATGAATTCCCCCTCATGGTTGTATTTTTTCAAAAGCAGGTCAATTCTATTGTGAATCTCTTCAATGGAGAGGCATCGCTCGTGTTCATAGACACTGTCGATTTTACCATTTTTCAGGAGATTACATTCGGCCAACTCTCTCAAAAAGTGTTCACAGGTCATCCCCTCGAAGCGAGATCCTTCGCCTAGGCAAACCTTTAGAGTTATTGATGTTTCTTCTTTGGGAAATGGCATCTTGACAGAAAATTGAAAGATTAAATCCACTAATTCTCTGTTTTTATCACATATCGATTGGACGTGGACAACAACAATTTTGTTTATGAGCGTTATCTGAGACCTATCTCTCTAGAATTGTTATTTATTATTTCTCAGAGGCATGGCAGCGAGTGTGATGAATTTCTTTGCGAGCTAAATGTCCGTAATCGACTTAAGAGCAATCTCAATAATTCGAGAGGCTGAAAAAGATGGAGACTAAGCCTCCCCATCGCAATTCGATAGGGCGCTGTCAATGAACGAGGAGATTGCTATGAGAGGAAAACAGATAGTCCGTCAGTGGAAAATCATAAGATTAGTGGAAACTCGAAGACAAGGTATGAGTGGGATGGATCTAGCGAGAGAACTAAACATTTCATTACGGACTGTTTACCGGGATCTCGACGCGATTCATGAAGCCGGGTTCCCCCTATATCCTGACCGAGAGGGAAGAAACACAGTCTGGAAAATGCTTGACACATTTAGGAAGGATTTCGCCCTTCCATTGACCGACGTTGAATTAATGGCTCTGAAATTGAGCCGAGACATTTTGGGCATGTTTGATAACACTATTTTTCTTGATGGCATCGAAACACTCTTCCAGAAGGTGAAGTCAACCATGTTCCCAGAAACCCTAACCGACCTGGACAACCTTTCAGGTTCCCTGATGAACGAACTTGGCCCTCACAATGATCTCAGGGGACTCAAGGACGCTGTTAAGGCCCTAAGTCAGGCCACAGCGTCAAAAGAGAGATTGAGAGTAGACAGATTTCAATCAAAATTCAGCAATCGAGACCAATGTTGATCGAAAGATTTATTCCTACTTGATTTATGGATTCTCGACGCCATTTCTCTTCACTACTTTGAAATCAGACAATGGGGAGGCTTAGAATGTCGAAAAAAAAGTGGCTCTTTTTAACGATTGCTGGCGCTGGAATATTGTACATCTTAAGTTTCCACTCTGCGATTCCACTCACTCCGACGCAACAGAGGATCAGGCTGGTCGATTCAATTGTCAAGGATTACGCTAGATCCCACACCTACAGCAAGAAGGATCTATTTGTATGCGTTGACATGGCGGTGGATCTTTGGAATCGACTGCAGACCCAAGGGGTCAAAACCATCATCAAAGCCGGCAGCGTCAGCAAGGATATGAGCTGGCTGAAAAATGACGCCAGGAGTTTCCTCAGAGAGATGGACCACGTTTGGTTACTTTTTGAGGTTGAAAATGGGAAATACCTCCCTTTGGAAACTACAGGTGGGTTCATAGTATTTTCTGATGCCCCAAACTCGGACCGCTATTTTGTCGGACCTGAATTTGATACCCCACGACAGTTCAAACGTTTCATGGAGGCTCGGAACCGGTTCTTCACGGTCTGCGAACAGGCGGAAAGGATGCGGAACGGATTTAACAAGATTTTTGCGGGACGACGAATTACGAGGGACTCGCTGGAGGCGAAAGGCATGTGCGAGTTTAAAGCTGAGGAGTGTTTAGAGGCCCAAAAAGAACTGTTGGAATCAATAGAGAGGCACAGATGAAACACACCCGTTTAATTTTAGTTCATCAGGAGTGTAAGGCCACCAACAATCGCTTTCTCCTTTTTAGGATTTTTTTGTCCATTTCTTTATTACATGGCAATCACTATTTGAAATCCAATTCATAGAAAGAAGTAAGGAAAGATGAAAACCTTTTTAGGGCTCTGTGTAGTAGTATTGATAGCAACGGTTTCATTTGCTGGTGATTCCTATTATTTTGATCGCCACGGTAACTATAAGGGATGGGCAAGAGATAATTCTGATAGCACTGAATTTTTCGACAAGCACAACTCTTATCGGGGTTTCTATGATAAGAGCACTGGCATAGAGTTTGACAGCCACAATAACGTAGAGGGGCAGTGGATGGGAGACTCAGACGACGATTGATTATCACAAAGTGAGATCCACAGACCTCGTGTTACCTTTGCCGACTTTAGGTCGAACTGTTGCCCTGATATCTGATGCGCCTTTTTTATGGGTAATACATCGACTCGATCTGGTCAGCGAAGCGTGTTTGACCCGACAATTCGAAAAAACCATCCAGTGTGGATTTTCCTTGAACTGGATGATGGCATGCTTACCCTTATCGCACGACATGGAACCCTTCAGGCGGATATCTACGATAATCCTAACCTGGTCCACCTGGTCTGACGCTTCCTTTAGAATGATCGCCCGAGAGATATGGAATGTTAAAACACTCGTTCATTCATATATTCGTAATCCAGTGGCGGAATAGTTATCCCCGCTTTTTTAAGTGTGCGGCCGGGGCACACCGTTTTCCTGATGTCCCATTAATGATTACCTCAACTGACATCCCGGGGCCGGTCCAGTCAATGTCATTCGGGCGCCGGGATAAAGTTCCCGACCTTTACCAATTTTCTTATATTTCGATAGCATTCAATCAAAGTTCCTTGAACCATCCTGATAATCCACCATCGCTGCCACCCACAACATTCTCGATGTGTGGAAATTGTCACTCCGCCCTCTGGTTGCCAATTAGTTCAACCAGGTTGACTTGACCTCGAGAGGCCAGCATACATGTTGGAACATCATCATGCCCTGCCCCATTAACGGCTGCCTCTTAAGCCAAAAGTAGTCCTAGCCTAAAAGAACACCTCTGTGGCCCTGTTAACAAAAAAGGGATAGAAATTTAGCATCGTCGTCACCGTTACTCTTGTCCCAAGCTATGGTCCATGAGCGTCTCCCTGATTTGTCGTAATATGTGTCCTTCTCCTTATCCCGCGTCCTAGTAATGTGGTCAGGCAGGGGACAGAGGATGAATTGATCCCGACTGCCTATTTCTGGTCTTGATACCCTTAGTAGCAAAATAACTGACTGAGTACGGCTTCAAGAAGCCTCTGGGATAAAACGCCTTTAATTTGGCGCGGCGCTCCCATGGACATCAGACTTTATGAATGACAAATGCTCTAGGGGGCGTAAGTTAGTCGAAGTAGCCAACGGTCATGGAGAATCGGTAACAGGTGACCCCTGTGGCATAGAGGGAAGACAATGAAAGCCACTGGACGTGGTATATATCAAAGGATTCAGAATGTGGAATCTAGCTTGATTCCACAAGATTTTAACGATAACGTGTACTAAGCCTTTGAGGGTTTAAGGAAAAAATTATGCCTACAACACCATGGAAAAAGGGCGCTAAACCCGACCCAAAAGGTACGTTCGTGGCCTTCTTAACATATTTGCCTCTGAAGCGGCGGCGAATGATACCTCGTTTCCTGTTCTACACGATAAGGGTATTGATCCAACTGAACAAATCTTCGGGTTTAGTTGGTTATTCGCTCCGGGCGGATTTGTTCAGAAAAAACTTTTGGACTTTGTCAGTCTGGGAAGATGAATCTGCGCTCCGGGACTTTGCTTTCAAGGGTTTTCACCGCGGCGTCATGAAACTGCTCCGCGATGATATGGGTTCGACCAGGTTCATAAAATGGACAATGAAGGGGATCGATATCCCCCCTTCTTGGGAAGATGCTATGC
>JBMFSZ010000325.1:0-4343 GCA_049967315.1 Desulfomonilaceae bacterium | reverse complement strand
TGGATGTAGCAAATGATGACAGAATAGAACGCGTGAACATGTATGAGGACAAGATACAGGAATTCATCGATGATGGCATAATAATGATCGATACTGATGGCCTCAAAGTGGGGCAAATAAATGGGCTTAGCGTCTATTCACTGCCTGAAATATCTTTTGGTAAACCCTCTCGCATTACAGTGAAAACCAGTATGGGAAAATCTGGAATCATAAGCATTGAAAAAGAGGCTGAACTTTCTGGTTCCAGTTATGACAAGGGCGTACTTATCCTTACAGGTTTTCTTAGGGATCGCTTCGCTCAAGACAAGCCGCTCAATTTGACTGCCAGCATAACATTTGAACAGTCTTATTCTGGAGTTGATGGAGATTCGGCCTCGTCTACTGAATTGTACGCGCTATTGAGTTCTCTGTCGGGAATCCCAATTGATCAGGGTATAGCTGTGACTGGCAGTGTCAACCAGAATGGACAAGTTCAAGCCATAGGAGGGGTAAATCAGAAAATCGAAGGTTTTTTTAAGGTTTGTAAATCCAAGGGATTGACAGGTCGACAGGGAGTAATGATTCCCAAGTCCAACATTGGGGACCTTGCTCTCAATTCAGAAGTGATTGAAGCCGTTAAAGAACGAAAGTTTAGCATCTGGCAAGTTGATCACGTGGATGTTGGTATAGAATTGTTGACTGGAATCCCTGCTGGTGAAAAGGATGAAAACGGAGTTTATCCGGAAGGAACAATCAATTTTCTCGTAAATCAAAAGCTCGAAACGCTTGCGCGAGGCATAAGAGAATTTGAAGAAGGTGAGGAAGCAGAAACCGAGGAAGAAAAACCCCAAAAAGATCATAGTTGCCCTGAAGAGGGGAACAATAAAATTTCCAGGCAGACCATATAGAAACCGCTCACTAATCAGGCCAATCCCCTTGAGTAGGCGGACAACAAGCATCCTTTACAGGTTTTCCGCCTACCAAACTTTCAAGTTTATCCTAATTGGTTGAAACCTTTTTCACGGCTAGGCATCAAAATAGGTGTGACTAGTTAATAAAAAAGGGGAGGTCAATATGAATTATTGGTCTGAAGCTGAGGATTTGAAAGTTTACCTAAATGAGATAGAGCGTTATCCCCTTCTGAATAGAGAGCAGGAGATCGAGTTAGCCAACAGATACAGGAATAACCAGGATGCTCAAGCGGTCAATGACTTGATAACCTCCAACTTGCGGTTCGTAATCAAGGTAGCTCTTGGATACCGCAATTACGGTATAAAGTTGATGGATTTGGTTCAAGAGGGAAACATTGGGTTGATAAAGGCCGTCGAGAAATTTGACCCGGAAAAAGGTTATCGACTCATTTCTTACGCGGTATGGTGGATCAAGGCTTACATTCAAAACCATATAATCAGATCATGGTCCATGGTAAAAATGGGCACAACCCAAGCTCAAAGAAAACTTTTTTACCGGGTTGGTGACCTTCCCGAAGCTACAGATTTCGACATTCATTTGGATAACGTTTCCAAACTTGCGGACCGAATAAATGTAACAGAGGATGAGGTAATTGATATGGCGGCGAGGCTCCGATGCAGGGATCTGTCCCTTGATGAACTACTGGGCGACAGTTCCAGAGATTCTTTTGCAGATACATTGCGAGATGATTCCGCTGATCAGGAATTGGAACTGGCCAACAAGGAAGAGCTCGAAAACCTTAAAAGATGGGTTGAAGAGGCAGTAGAGAGGCTGAATCCTCGTGAACGATACATTGTGGAAAAAAGGATACTGTCCGACGAACCAGAGACTTTGAAAGAATTAGGGAAACATTTCGGAGTAACTAGAGAACGAGCCCGCCAGATAGAAAGAGCAGCTCTCCAGAAATTAAAAGGAAATTACCAATCCTCTGAACTAGCTGCAGCATAAATAATCCCCAGCCGGTTGCCATGTTTGAAAAAAGAGGCCAGTTCGAGTTATCGAGGCCTCTTTTTCAATCTGTGTACGAAGGTTGCCTAATAGGTTCATAATTGTTGACATTTGGTTTGAAGGGGCTTGGCTTGCCGTCTTTGGTCACAAAATGGGCGTCCATAAGAGCTGCGCATCCATTCAAAAAAACGGCTAACATGATGGCCACTATTTTTAGGTAGTTCATTTCCGACCTGACTGTGTGATTCAACTGAAATCATAGATTAATTTATCATTTTCATGTTCGAATCGCAATTAAAGTAATTTTTACAAGGGTAGTGAGTTTTATGGTTAGGAGTTAGACTTCCGCTAGATTTGGCATGAGCCGACATTATTTTTTTAGGTGGCCTTTGGCAGTCGGGCGACGAATCCCCCCCTTGCCAGATAAAAGGTATACGGTCACCTTCTGGCAGGTTGTCGCCCGTTAAGCCAAAGAAGTTACGAAGCCTTCCAACGATCGGCTTCGTTAGCTTTGAAAAGAAATGGGCCGCATACTTGTTCCACTGATAGCAGAGTAATTCAGAAGCGGCGCTAATCTCAATTCAGCCGTTTCCCCCCTATCGATATGAACGATTTAAAATAACCAGGATATGCCAAAATGGCACTTTCAAAGAAAAAAGTCTGTTGTGAAAAATTCCCAAGATTTTCAAGTTAACCCAAGAATAGCGTTTTAATCCCCGAATTTGACAAAGGAACAACGTCGCCAATTTTCACGAAAACTTTCTTCTATGAACCAACTTGGGATTTCGAAGATACCACTAAATTGATATCCGACAAATTGCCTTCATCTATCGCCCCCCGAGATTGCTATTTTCTCGGTTTCGAAACTAACTACAACAGACAACAAACGATTGCAAGCTTTTTCTGCTTAATTTATCTATTTTTTATAATAATCACTTAATTATCTATAATGTCTTTTGATGATTGATTACACTCATATGGTACAGAGATCACAGAATTTATTTAAAGAAAAACCGGAAACGGCGTTTAGGCTTTTGCGCTTTTTCAGGTCTTTTAGGTTTTATCCAACAATTGACACTTTCTCCTCTGACAACAGCTTGTGGCCACTCACTCGTCATTTTAGACGCAACATCCTTCCCGACGATAGAAGCCACTAATTCAAGAGCGGTTGAGATTACTGGAGGCCTGTCAACCGGGGAATGCGCGTCAGTAGCTAGTATGTGGGCTAAATTGTGCTCCAGTAAACATTTTGCTGTGGACAAAGCTGGCAATCCCGCGTCACCAGTGATGCTGTCCGCAGTAATTTGAACCAAAAAGTCTCCATCTCCGAACAATGTTACCAAATCGTAAATAATTTCCGGTCTTCGCTGTATCTCAACATTTTTCTCAGGATGGGCCAGCACGATTTTTTTCCCGGAATTTAAAAGCATCCGCAAGAAATTTTCAAATCCTGCGGGCACCTGCATAACGGGGAGCTCGAGAAGAATGTAACATCCTTCATTAATTGATAAAATGGTTCCTTTGGAAAGGGATTCTAGAACATCAGCAGTAAGACGAGCCTCCATTCCTGGGAAGATCATAAGATTTATGTTTCGATCTTCCAATTCCTGATTAAGCTTTTTTACAGTTTGTCTGACCTCGTTGATTTCGGAAGAAAATAGCCCACTACCAAAATGGGGAGTTGCAACAATCCCTGAAAAACCCTGTTCAATGGCTATACGAGCCATTTCCAGGGACTCCTCAATGTCGCGTGCCCCATCATCAATCGCTGGAAGTATGTGGTTATGTAAATCAATCATTTTACCTTGATGGTTTTCGTGAAGAGCTTATCTACCAATCAGTCTAGTCATCACAATAGATGAATTCAAGAAGAAACCGTAAGGCGGCTATATCTCGAATAACCAGTGGAATCAATTTTTAAACGGTTTTGTAGCCATATAAGGAGACGCCACACAGAATTCGGCGAGTCAATTTCCAGCGAATGTTATTCAACACGTAGAATTACAGCAAAGCTGTTAAACATAACCCAGACGGCGTCGTTTTCCTTGATGTCAAGTTTCCCCAAGTCCCTTTGCGTGACAAGAGAGCATACTTCAATTCCGTCCTGAATGCGCACTATGAATTCAGAAGTTAGTGCGCCTTGCACGACCTTGATTACCGTACCCTGGAAAATATTCTCGGCTGTAGAGGACGGTTTTATAGCGGACTTTTCTATTATTACCCAAGGGGCTTTTATCTCCGCCGTAACAAGTGAACCGATTTTCAAACCCAATTTTTCCAAACTGTTATTCGTGATCACTGTGGTTACCGAAGCGCCACCGAGTGTCACGAGATCTATCTGCGACTGTATATCACCTTTAAGGATAGATTCGACTTTGCCGAAAAATGAGTTACGTGCGCTCGTTTTTCGTTGACTCTCACGGTCAACGAAATGTCTCGCTACT
>JBMFSZ010000324.1:0-4363 GCA_049967315.1 Desulfomonilaceae bacterium | reverse complement strand
AGACCGCTACAGCTATCGCCAGTCCTACAGCGACTTCAGCGGCGGCGACAACCATCACAAACAGAACAAATATCTGTCCCTCTACTGACCCCAAATAATGCGAGAACGCTACGAAAGACAGGTTGACCGCGTTGAGCATCAGTTCGAGGCTCATGAGTATCACGATCAAATTTCGACGAAACATTACTCCCACCATACCGAGGCTAAACAGGAGCGCAGACAGCACCAGATAATGTTCCAAACTCACCATGCTCTTTTACCTACCAAGACGAAATCAGAATGTAAAAATAACTTCGACCAGCTTAATCCCTCAATTTACGCCCTATCACCACAGTACCTACGATTGCCGCCAAAAGGAGCACGGAAGCCACCTCGAATGGCAGCAAGTATGTGGTGAAAAGTTCCGCACCAATCAACTCCAGATTAGATACCTTTGCAGCAGCGGCCTGTTGGGACGTTCCCACGATTGATGGCGCCAAATGACTAAAAATGGGGAACAGAATTACCACCAGAGCCAAGGCCAGAATCACGCCGAACCCCCACCTGAGAGGGCGAGGTTCTTTGGCCAGATCAATCTCTTCCAGATTCAACAGCATGATGACAAAAAGAAATAGCACCATCACAGCGCCCGCATAAACGATGATTTGCACCATAGCAAGAAACTCGGCCCGCAAAAGTATGAAAAGAGTTGCAAGACCAAGCATCGTTAAAATCATGAATAAAACGTTGTGAAGCGGTCTCCGCAAAAAAACCACACATACTGCGGACAAGATTGTGACAGCAGCTAAAATATAGAAGAGGACGGTTTCCATAGGCGCCAAAAACCTCCAAATTACATCGAAAACAAGAAAAGAAGGGAAATTCCCTCTATTAAACCCTCTAGGACAATTTCAGTCCCGTAGTCTCAACCAAAGGCAGAAATTATCCGGCCTTTTTGGCTTTCTCGTACCTGGCTACTGGCGGTTCCAGTAATCGCTCCTTGTCATACAGCAGTCCTTCTCTGGAATACTCAGAAATTTCATACGCTGTAGACATTTCGATAGCCTCTTTGGGACAGGCTTCTACGCAATAACCACAGAAAATACATCTCGTAAGATCTATTTCATAACGCCCCGGATATCGTCTACCATCAGGCTCCGCAGCAGCTTCTATGTATATGCATTCCGCTGGACAAACCGTAGCGCAAAGCATGCACGCAACACACTTTATCTTACCTGAGGCATGTCTGATTAAAACATGCCGTCCTCTCCACCTAGGCGCTACGTCCCACTTCTCATCCGGATATTGGAGCGTGACCTTTTCTTTGAAAAGATACGAAAACGTGAGTTTGAGTCCCTGTAAAAGAGGGATTATCATTTTCCTGACCTCTCGAAAAAACTAAGATTCATGTACAAAGCGGCGCAGATAGTTATCCTGCCCAAAAAAACGGAGCCATGAGCCCACGGTAGTTCAACTTACATACTTTAACCACAATGTGTAAACGAAAGCTGTTGCCATTACATTAAACAAACCAGCCGGGACAAGCGTTTTCCAACCAAATTTCATAACCCTGTCATAACGCAATCTAGGATAAGTTCCTCTAATCCAGACAAAAACAAATACGAAAAAGAAAGTCTTGCCAAGGAACCATACGATCGGAGGCAGTATGGGCCCCTGCCAACCCCCGAAGTACAGAGTTGTAATTAATGAACTCAGGAAAAGAAGGTGAGCATACTCTCCAAGATAAAACAAACCGAACTTCATGGAGCTGTATTCAGTCTGATAACCAGCCACCAATTCGTTTTCACATTCCATAAGATCAAACGGTGTTCTAGCTATTTCGGCGCTACCAGCGATCAGGAAAAGGATGAAACCAAGAGGTTGCCTGAAAACATACCATTTCCATACAGCGTCTTGAGCTTCCACAATGTGGACCAAGCTCAGGGAACCCGCTAACAGCAAAACGCCGACAACCGAAAGACTCAAACCGAGCTCGTAGGATATCATCTGGGCAGCAGCACGAATGGAACCCAAAAGCGAATATTTGCTGTTGGAGGCCCACCCACCTAGAATTACTCCATAAACCCCCAAGGATGAGATCCCAAAGATATAAAGAATTCCAAGATTAATGTCCGCTATGACGCCGGTATTCAAATCATATTTGTTTGCAATGGGTCCCAGAATGTTTTCGAGGCCCAACCCTTTAGCAAACGGAATTACTCCGAATGGTATCAGGGCGCAAACAACCACTATTAGAGGGGCAACTATGTAGACGACAGTATTGGCCGCCGATACAGTTATTTCCTCTTTAAGAAGTAGCTTGGCTCCATCGGCCAACGGTTGGAGCAAACCCCACGGTCCTACACGATTAGGCCCAATTCTTACTTGAATCCAGCTAAGCACTTTTCGTTCCAAGAGAGTCAGGTAAGCCACGAACGTGAGCACCGCTCCAATAACTATTAGCGTCTTTATTATCAACAAGAGCACAGGGAAGGCGGATTCCATTAATCAACCTCTCTCGATTTTTATGCCTTTTCCACCTGAACCAGAATTTCAGTGGATCCCCAATCAGTAAAGGAATTCAGTTTATTACTAGAAAAATGATATGGGACCAAAATCGTTCCTTTAACCGGTCGGCGAGTTTGTTTAGCCTTTAACGTAATAGTGGCGCCATTTCTGCTAATCTTGATATTGGACCCTTCTGAAATTCCCAAACGATCCATGTCCGATCTGTTCATCTCGGCAAAATCGTCTGGGCAAACTTCCATTAACGACGGACTCCATTGGGAGAACGACCCTGAATGAAACTTTTGAACACACGGGATCAACTTGAAGGAATCATTAGATGAAGCAACATTCACGAATGGACTCGCCACCGCAAGTTTTGCTTTGCCAATGGGAAAACCGCCTTCATATAGTGTCGAACGACCAGGATCTTCAGCGTCGAGGCAGGGCCAAATAAGCCCTTTTATCCCCAAACGCTCATAGGAAACCCCAGCGTACATCGGGCACGAGCTAGCGATCTCAAGCATAACGTCGGCGTAGCCCTTGTACGACAGTTCTGGTTTACCCATCTTTGCCGCCAGAAGCGTAAATATTTCCAGATCAGTTTTTCCACAGACAGGTTTAGTCGCAGGAGAAAGCTTCTGGATCCTCCGATCAGCGCTTGTGAATGTTCCAGTCTTTTCATAAGGCGCTGCTGCTGGAAGCACTACGTGAGCCATTTTTGCCGTAGACGACATGAACATGTCCTGAACCACGACAAATTCAGTTTTATCAAGCGCTTCCGAGACTTTCTGACGATTGGGGTACGTATCAACAGGATTCTCCGCCACAATATAAAGCGCTTTTATGGCCCCATTGGAAGCTGCGTCGAGGATATCCTTCGCGCACATTCCCTGACTCGAAGGGATATCAGCACCCCACAATTCACTATATTTCGAACGGGCGGCATCATCAGCGATCGAATGGTGACCCGGCAACATGTCTGGCACTAGCCCCATATCAAATGCGCCCTGCGCGTTGGCCTTTTCTCCGAGAATAAAAATACCGTTTGCTTCCTTCCCTATGTGTCCAGTAATAACAGCAAGATTTGCTGCAGCTTTGCTGAGCGACACACTGTCACCCAAACGGTTCAACCCATCGGCCAGTATTATTACGGCCGATTCCGCCTGAGCAAACGTCCTGGCTGCTTCCTTGATCAATTCTGGATCCAGGCCAAATGCTCCGGCTATCGTCGCCGGGTCGTAGCCCTTTAATGACTCCATCAACCCATCAAGACCTTCGGCTCTGAGGTCAAGAGCTGCTCGATCAAAGAGTCCTTCATCGAGGATAAACTTGATCATAGCGTTAGCCACGAAAACCTCAGCGCCCTGTGGAACATTCAGGAACAAGCCCCCCCGGTCAACCAGCTTGGTCCTTATAGAATCAACTACAATTATCTTGGCCCTGTTTCTGCCATTTGCCAGAATTACTTCATTCTTGGCTACTGGATGAGTCTCCGTGAGATCAGCCCCGAGCAACAGCACCACTCTTGCTTCCCGGATTTCTCTGATCGAATTCGAAGAGGCTGGAAAGCCGAGCATAGGAGCAAGTCCGTTCTTGATGGACTGGTAACCTAAGCCCGCAGCGTGGTCAACGTTGTTTGTTCCGAGAACGGTCCTGGCAAATCTGTTAAATACGTAAGCCTCTTCATTTGTAAGCCTCTGAGACCCTATAACCGCTAGGCTATCCGCGCCGGAATTCTTCTTTATCGAGCCAAATTTTTCAGCAATCGTCTGAATTGCCTCATCCCATGTCGCCTCAACCAGCGTGCCGTCTTTTCTGATTAACGGCCTGGTAAGTCGTTCATCTGAATATGCGAACGGCCAGCCGTATCTGCCCT
>JBMFSZ010000323.1:0-4384 GCA_049967315.1 Desulfomonilaceae bacterium | reverse complement strand
GACGTGAAGAGGAAATTTAAGAGGCTCAAAGAGCTATTAAACAGGGAATTTGTTTTCGACCCATTGGTTCCGGAAGCAGAAGTTTTTGAGCAGAGCCTCAAGTTGTTCGAAAATTACGGTTGGGTAAGTTTCGATAGCTTGTCGGACTCATTCGATGTTAAATCGAGCCGAGCCCTTAAAATTTATCAAGGATTAATTTATGATATTTTGGGGGTTTACAAAGCGTGCATGGCCACAATATCCCAAATTGGTGAGGAAACAATATCTGAGCGGGATTTTATTGGGCTAGCCACGAAAATCGGGCGTGAAGTCAATGTCCTACCATCTTTCAGGAATGTTGCTTTGTCTACTGTAACAGTCAGAAGCGCCCTGAGGGAATTAACCAAGCTAAAGATGGCGGACTACAACCATAGTAGGAAAAAGATAAGTCGGGGCAAATTGGATCCAACTTCTTTTTTCGATCTCGGTTAGTGATTCTGGGATCGAACCAGAACATTGAGGTTGACATGGTCAGGGTCCATGGGATATTTATTTAAAGATAGTGCAAACAGATCGGGGCGTAGCGCAGTCTGGTAGCGTACCTGAATGGGGTTCAGGTGGTCGCTGGTTCAAATCCAGTCGCCCCGACCAAAACTTCCTCAATAATTCAAAGCTGTTAACCATTAACAGCCCGCTTTAGTCTACTCTTCAAAATCACTATTGCGTGAGATTTGCGTGAATTGCTCCGGCATACCTTTTCAGAAGCCGCTATGAGGGCTTCTAATTCCGTGGCGGTATAATGAGTCGTAATCTTTCCACTACTATGCCCCAACAGGTCCATTCGTGTTTCCCTGTTAACAATTGTAGCTCTTAATCTCCGTCCATATGTGTTCTTCCGATCGTATACACGGAGTTCTGGAAAGGTTGCCTTTGTCCTGCTTTGCCATGCTTTCTTGTTCATCTGTGGCCACAGGGCGTCTTTGATATGTCAGTGCGTGTGTCGGATGGTCTCCAGAGCGTTTCCCAATGATAGCGTTGGCTTCGGGGTTCTGTAATCTTGGAGGAATCCCCGCTACCAGACCAAATTATGGAGGATTTAATAGTGTCTCGTGTTGGGCTGAGTTCATGAATCTCTTTTGATAAGTCATACATGTTATGGGGGCAGGTCAGTAAAAACCACTTAACGATGAATGGCGGTTGAAGGATGTATCGGGATCGCCAATATGCCGGTAAAGGAATCAACTATGAGATGGTTTGAAAAATAGGTATAATATGCTAATATATAAAAAATTATGGGACAAAACCCTGATTGCGGCTCCAAATATGAAACCGTCGGAAGCCAACTTGTTGATACGTATTATTATTTATTTTTTGCTAAACTTGCTTTTGCTAAGCGTTTTGTGCTCATGCGGAGGCAAGATAGCCAAAACGGGGGTTGGCGCTGTAACTGATGTGAATGCTTGGGGAGGCTTCAGCTTGGCTTATCCTGATGGTTCACACTCCGTAAAAAGATTCAACGAAGACAGCGTAAGAAAGGACATAGAGCTTGCGCGTCGCAATCTCCTCCAACCAGCGCGCTATGTTGAAACCCCTAAGGGTGGGGCTTTAACTTTTTCCGACGGGAAAACCATTCTCTATTACGATTACAAATAGAACAGAGCAAAGAAGGTATCTGGAGTTGGTAAACACTAGATGGCCCGATTTTTGAACCGGCCCCGCTTGCATCTTTCTGCAATTGAGAGCATCTTAATAAATCAGAAGTTTTGATGGAGGATAAAAAATAATGCCCATTTACGAATACAGATGTGAATCTTGTGACAACAAATTTGAAACTTTGGTCTATGGATCTCAGGAAGTAAATTGTCCCAAATGTGGTGGACCAGTCCATAAACTGATGTCATGTTGCAGTTTTAAAAGCGCTGCCGGAGATTTCAAAACCTCAGGATCGGGGAAATCCAGTTGCGGTTCATGCACATCTACGTCATGCGCTTCATGCCACTAAAACATAATTAAGGGTGGCGAAGGGAGGTGTTTGCGATGAGTGATTCTGAAAGTCCACATGCGCGACTCCAGGCACAGATTGACTGCCAGCTGGAGGTAAAGCCAAAAGACGCTTTGGAATCTTGGCAGAAAAGTGGTTGGAAAGAGCAACCTGGAACAGACTCGGACGAGGCGCCTCTAAAGTATTTGGCATTGGTATTATTGGAAGCGATAGAGAGTCGTTCCGTTCGATTGTCGATGGACAAGGACCGGGGAGTAACTGTTTTAGGGGATTCTACCTACACTTTACCCAAGGCTCCTGGGATGTTCATAGCCAGGGGTTTGGAAATCCTAAGGGAAATAGCTGGGATAGAAGGACCTAATGCTCAGGGAAGAATATCTCTTGGTGTAAGATCCGATAGTTTAGATCTGATAATTCAAAAAGAAGGTGGGTTGCACATAATTAACATACCTGGAGTGAGCTCAGTATAGTTACCGGACTTGTGCGGTGTGATAGTCGCATTTTTTTAAAGGGAAGGCGAACCAATTTGTCAAAGGTTTTTGGCTTCGTTCCAAAGTTTGTCCATCTCAGCTAGGTTTGTTTGTTTCCATGACTTGTTTTGAGTGTGTAAGGTTTTTTCTATGTAGCGAAAGCGTTTTTCAAACTTGTCCGAAGTCTCCTCCAATGCCGCCTCCGAATTAACTTCGGCCAGGCGGCCGACGTTCACCAATACGAAGAGCATGTCACCCAACTCTTCCCGGATTTTGTCAAGATTTTTGTCTTCGACAGCTTTCTTGAATTCCAAAAGTTCTTCTTCGATTTTTGGCGCCAAATCCTCCAGACTTGCCCAATCGAACCCGACCCGAGCCGCCCTTGAAGACAATTTCTGTGCACGGCTTAAAGCGGGAAGGGACCTGGGGATTCCGTCCAGTACAGACCCTCTCGCTTGAATTTGTTCTTCGGCGGCTTTGATCTTTGTCCAATTTTCTATGACTTCTTTGTCATCTCTGACGGTCAGGTCGCCAAAAACATGAGGATGTCGACGAGTCATTTTTTCATGCGCTTTGGTGAGTATTTCGTCGAGAGAGCCGTAACCCTCGTCCTCGATCATGCAACCTAAAAAAATAACAAGGAAAATTAAGTCTCCAGCTTCTTCCACCATTTCAGCCTTGTCAACGTTGTTAATCGCCGCCACTAGCTCGTGATATTCTTCCTGAATGTAGTGATGGAAGCTTTTGATCGTCTGTTTTCTGTCCCATGGGCAGCCATTTTCTGATCGGAGGGTCTTTATAAGTTCATACAATTTTTCAAAAAGTAAGCCGATTTCGGTTGTAGGCGAGGATTGTACCATAAGGTTTCTTTCTAACTCTCTAAAATGTAGTCATTTGACGTGAGGCTTTGATCCCGATAAGTTCGAACTTTAAGCAGGAATGGCATATCGAATGTGAAGCCAACTTCGGTCTGTTTATTCATTTGTTAATTTAATATAATACATTTTGTAACGGAGTTCTAAAAAATTCTAATTATGATAACATAGTAACGGATTCGTTACGGAGGATACTTGAAGCTACCATCAACAGGAGAAACTGAACAGAGGCCCAGGAGGATAAGCTTTGACAATATTGGCGCGTTTCAAGCCTTGGTAGGAGAATTCAACAAGAACATAAAACACATCGAGATGCTTTTTAAAGTTAGGATTGGTGTAAAGGGCAACAGTTTAAACATCTTTGGGGATGAACCATTTGATGAAATTGCTGAGCGTCTGGTGAAACAGCTCTACTCTTTGGCTCGTGAATCTTATCCTATCCATCCTGCAGATATAGATCAAGGCGCTAAAATGTTAATGGCGGACCCCGGAGCGAAAATCAGGGATGTCCTGAAAGAAGTAATATTCACAGCCGACAACAAGAGACCTGTTACACCTAAAACATGGAACCAGAAGCAATATATTCAGGCTATACGGACATTTGATATAGTCTTTGGCATAGGACCAGCCGGAACCGGCAAGACGTATTTGGCAATGGCCATGGCTATGGCCGCCTTTTCGAAGAAACAGCTTAGAAGAATAATCCTCGCTCGCCCGGCAGTTGAAGCTGGAGAGCGGTTAGGTTTTTTGCCAGGGGATATGCAAGAGAAGGTCAATCCATATTTACGGCCTCTGTACGATGCCTTACATGACATGATTGACTCTGAAAAGGTTTCCAGGATGGTAGAACGTGGTGACATTGAAATAGCGCCACTTGCATTTATGCGAGGCCGAACGCTAAATGATTCATTTGTTATTCTTGATGAGGCTCAAAATACAACATCTGAACAAATGAAGATGTTTTTGACCAGATTGGGATATTCCTCGAAGGCGGTCATTACGGGGGATGTAACGCAAATTGATCTCCCTGATGGTTTAATGTCCGGACTCGTGGAAGC
>JBMFSZ010000322.1:0-4391 GCA_049967315.1 Desulfomonilaceae bacterium | reverse complement strand
TCCTTCGGCCATCAAAGATTTAGCGTGTGAAGGCTCGCCTGCCGCTATGACTGCAAACTTCGGTTTGTTGGCTTTTATCCACTCAAGTTGTTCGTCTCTGTAGGGATTTTCAGGCAAAGTAATTATGTTGACCGCATAGGGTTTCCCGCGCATCAGGTCAGTTAGACCAGAGAATTTTGCAGAAAGGGTGGCGGCATCCATCAAGCCCATAGCCAGTGTAGGTAAAGCCCCGGCATCTGAAACCTTGCTGGCAAACTCCGGGCAATCAGTGATCCATGACATTGCCCCTTGAATAAATGGATACGTAGTGCCCATCTCTTTCGCCGTGGGACTACTTGCGAACGTTGAGCATTTAAGCTCAGCCTCGTCGGCCATTTTTTGGATGTCACCGACAAATCTCTGGATTGCAACTTCAGTGGAATCCCCATATCGTCGAGCAAAGGATGCAGCGAAAGCGGCTTCAATCCCTAACGGGATCAACTCATCTTTTCCAAAAACGCTTTTAATGGGATCTATCAATTTCTCCAAAACATGTTTTGCGAAAAAAATGCGTTGCTCATCCCGAATTTCATCACCACAAAGTGAACCGGAAAAAGCTCTCAGATCTTTTACAGACAAAGAATTTCCTTTGTTGAACACGCGGACATAGACGTTTAAGGAACCCCCAGTGAGTTCTGTGTGATCGGGACGGAGATTGGCAATTCGTGTTCGAGCTCCATCCGGAATATTGATGAGATCAGTTAACCAATGGAGACTTTCGAAGGCTATTCCGTTTGCTCCACAGCACAGAAAAGCTGCAGCGGCTTCCGGAAAAGCAATACCACCCCATACAAAAAGCTCTTTCTCCGTGCTGGATTGCTTGACCATGGACATAACGGAAGAGAACAACGTGAGAAGTGTCTCCGAACCCACAAAGCCTGCTGCTTCGTTTCCCTTGAGGGATATTGTTTTTATTTCCGGATAGTTGTGGACTATTTGGGCAATGGCGCTCAGATCGCTCAAAACCGGGATGATTTCAAACTCTTCAGAAAGCAAAGCCACGCGATCCAGAGTGGCCCTTATATCGCCGAGAACACAGACAGGTTCGAGATCAACCCAGACTCTTCGTATATCCGTTTCTCTTAGCGTTGAAACCAAGTCAGGATTTGATAGCCATTTTGGAGATATTTTCAGATCTACTGTGTCTTTTGAGGCGTCAGCCATTAGAAGCTGGGCCTGATAATTTGAAGGATTTTGAGAACCTAGATCGAATATAATGCGGATCCCCAGGTTTTGGGCAATATTTACGAGTGAAGGGGAGATATCAGCTGGACGAAAAACAAAGGTTAATGAAACCGGATTATTTCTGAGAGACATTTAGCACCCGTGGTTGAATAAATTAGTTTAAACTTATAGTATACCTCATTAGACCCCTGATGTAATCAAAAAACTCCCAAGAAAGTCAATACACGCGCTACGATTGCTGAAATTGGAATCAATAATTACATCATGTTATCATTCTATATAAGCGGTCAATAATTCAAAAACATTTCTGGGCTAAGGTTTTAGTTTGTAAAATTGTTTGTTGATGGTTTAAATTAAAATGTTTATTTGGAATTTTTTCAGACTGACGCTTAAGCGCCAGCGGAGGATACATGTCAGATTCCATGAATGTTCTTCTCACTGGTGGAACAGGGTTTCTAGGAGAATATTTGCTAGTGGAGCTTCTGGATCGTGGCCACAAAGTGTGGGCGCATTACAGAAGTGAGTCACGCAAGCTCGATACTATTCGTTTTCTTAGCGGCTTGGGGTTGCCCAGGAGCGCTGATTCTCTCAAATGGTTTAAAGGTGGCATTCTCGAAGCTGACGACCAGTGGGAGCGATGGGTCCAGGAATATCCTGGTATAGACGAAGTTGACACGCTGCTTCACAGCGCAGCGTCAACGAGACTTCACATGGATGAACACGGAGAACCTTTAAGGACCAACCTCGGATCCACGATTACCTTACGAAAGCTCGTTGATCGTATCCCCCTCAAAGTTCACGTCATCAGTACGGCGTATGTTTGCGGCTTAATTCAGGGAGCATTGGTAAAAGAAGTCAACCATCCCAGAGGTGATTTTGTAAACGTTTATGAGGAAAGCAAATGGGAAGCAGAGCAACTCTGGATGGGTAAAGCCACTATCCTGAGGCCAGGGATTATAGTGGGACATTCTGAGACAGGCAGATGTACATCGTTTTCGGGATATTATATTCTCTTTCAAGCTGCGCATCTTTTGGATAGGCTCATGGGGGACGCCGAAGGCCTGGATCGTTTAAACCTGAACATAGATATTCCGGCCAACCCTGACGGCGTTACTAACATTGTTCCAGTAGACTACGTATCGAAAGCCGTCGTGACTATCATGGAACGTCCTCAATGTCATACGAAGATCTATCACATAACCCATCCAGATCCGCCAACCCATGAATGGACACTCACTCAGGTATGCAAAAGATTCAAGGTTGGGGGGTTGAGATTTGCTGGCGCTGGGGCGCCTTTCACACAACCCAGAAACAGGATCGAGCGAATGGTTTGGCGCCAAATGCAAACGATTCTTCTGCACTTTGCCAACAATCCGGTTTTTGATCGCTCCAATACTGACGCGGCCATAGGAGATCTTGCCGTGCCACCTATAACGTCCGCTTTTGTCGACAAGATTGTTGATTATGGCATTGAAAAAGAATGGGGCCAAGCAGGTTTCTAGACTTTGCAATTTAAAGGCGATTTGTAAAATTGTTACACGAGGAGCTTCTCTATGGACCAGCAAGTTGATTACGATGTTTTCCGTGACGTGAGTTATGGCCTGTATCTTGTCAGTGCACGAGCTGGGGACAGGATTAACGGTCAAATTGTCAATACCGTAATTCAGGTAACGTCAACCCCGCCATGTTTTGCAGTAATAATCAACCGCAAAAATTACACTCATGAACTTATAAGCATTGGCAAAGTTTTCGGAGTGTCCGTTTTAAAGGACAGCACTCCATTTCCATTTATAGGTTTGTTTGGTTTCAGGTCTGGCAGAGACGTCAATAAGTTCGAGAACGTCGAATATGTAGAAGGTGTGACAGGCTGTCCTCTAGTAAGCGCCAACACCTTGGGGGTTATGGAAGTAAAACTTATGCAGCATTTAGAGGTTGGAACTCATACGGTTTTTATAGGTGAGGTCATATCTTCAAGGTCGATCACTCAAGGGCGACCGTTAACTTATGAATACTACCATTTGAATTTAAAGGGCAAAACCTCACAAAACGCCCCCACCTTCAATCCCAGGGCGTGAATTGATATTACCTTTAACTATTTTATCAAATTGAGTCTTACAGGAGCTTTTAAAATAGCGTAGGTACCGTTTTCGGATTCCTTGCGTTCAGCTATGCCAACTTTGTCCTCGATGATTGCGGCTACTTTTCTGGCGTCATCGGACAGCATGCGGACACAGCCATGCGATTGGTTGCGACCAATGCTTCTAGGCGCGTTTGTTCCGTGGAATCTGTACCCGTAATCCTCGAGTTTTACCTGTCCCTCTACTCGATCTTCAGAAACCGAATCCTTCTTTTTTGTTTTAACGGGCCTTTTCTTGAGCAACGGCGCCATGGTGCCTCCATAAACCTTCTTGCTAGGGGAGTCACCAGCTGCCCAAGCTCTGTTTGCGGGCGGTATCCACCATGGATCCTGGTCATAAATATGGGTGACGTAATATACACCGACTGGCGTTGGAAACTCGGGAGCGCCCAGCCCTATTTTACACTGATAAAGGATATCCGGCTCGGTAGACTTGGCATGAGACAACAGTTTAAATATGTGAGTAGAGTGACTTACCTGTATCTCAAGACGCTGCGCTAGGTTTTTTTCCTGAGAATTTGTCGATACCTTCGGGATGCTTCCAAGTCTTTTTAGAAAATCACCAGGAAGATTCATTTGTTCGTTTTTTTCACTATCAACCCAAGAGGACGACTGAGTTGAATCTGCAGCCCCATTGATTTTCGTCGAAAATCGCGGATCACCGGGAATACGAATGTCGAACAGGGATTTAAGAGATCCTGAAGAGCCTGGCTCCGAGTTCGTTTTCAAATAATCCTTGTCTGGGGCTCTGCTTGCCAATTTTGACCTAGTGTGGATTTTCTCGGCATTTCGTCGCCTGTGGCGGGATGCCGACGGCGATTTGTTCGAGGAAGATTCTCTCTGTGGCTGTTCATAATTCCGGGCATGCAGGATATTTCTATGGGTAGAAAACCCTGTGTCTGAAAGGACAAAATCAACAACTGTACCATTTTTGACTTCTTTAGAATCTGCCACAGCCGCAGAAAACAAAAAAGCGCTCATGCTTAAAATCAGAACTATTACTCTGACCATAAGAATCTCTCAAACTATC
>JBMFSZ010000321.1:0-4403 GCA_049967315.1 Desulfomonilaceae bacterium | reverse complement strand
CCCCGGAGCCGAGGGAAGCGCCACGCCTAAAGCGATGAAAAGTTGAATTGTTACGGCCACAATAAACGGAGCGTTTATTGAAAACGCCAGTAAGAAGAGATAGGTAGTCGCCGAAAATAACAACCACAACGCCACAGAATAAGAAAAAATGATAATAGCCTGTTTAGGACTTGCCATAATCCCTAAACCTTCAATCAGCTTTTCGAACACTCCGCTAAGAAAACTTCCTGCCTTACTAGGCAATCTCTTGAAAATTTTATTAAACAAGAGAACAGTTTTGTCACGTTTTATCAAAATTGTGAGAACCAGCCCGTAACCGATAACCAGGCCCAGCAATAAAACGATTCCCAAAAAAGAAAATTTGGAAGGAACGTCGTGAGTTTTTAGCAAAACAACCCCGAGCAGTAAAAGCAAACCTGACAAGTCGAAAAATCTCTCAACCATGACTGAGCCAAAAACGCTAGAAAATGAAGCTCCTTTTTGTTGTAACAGATATGGTCTAACTAACTCTCCAAGCCTAGCCGGGAGTAGCATATTGGCAGCGGCCCATATATTTAGGAGATCCCATAAAGTTTTAGTATTTAATGAACAAAATGGACTTAAAATCACGCCAAATCGTACAGCTCGCACAAACTGACACGAAATTGCCAGGAAAAAGCAAGGTATTAAATACCATACCTTCATCTGCCTTATTCCATCTTCTAGGTCAATCAGGGAAACACCCCTAAAAGCAAGCCACAAAAAAAATAGCCCCAACGCCACCCCGGTAATTATCAAGACATTACGCTGGAGACTAGAATCTTTTACCCTATTTTTAGCCATTCTTGATTCCCAGTTCTCTTTCAAAATAAGATATCGTCGCTCTAAGGCCGTCTTCCAGCGGCGTCTTAGGGGCCCAGCCCAAGGCCTTTTTAGCCAAAGAGATATCCGGTTTTCTTCTGGTCGGGTCATCTTTAGGAAGCGGCTTATAAACAATTTTAGACTTAGCCGTTTTGATCAACTGCAAAATTTTTTCGGCCAAATCCTTTATAGTGACCTCATGTGGATTTCCCAGGTTGATCGGTCCTGGCTCAGAACTCTCCATCAATTTCGTCAGGCCGTTCACCATATCGCTTATGAAACAAAACGATCTCGTCTGTGACCCATCTCCGTAAATCGTCAGGTCTTCGCCTGAAAGGGCCTGGCAAATGAAATTACTTACAACTCGACCATCGTTAGGCAGCATCCGCGGTCCATATGTGTTAAAAATTCTGGCTATCCCCACATTGGTGTTATTGTAAACCCTGTATCCTACTGTTAAGGTTTCAGCGGCCCTTTTTCCTTCGTCGTAACAAGCCCTGGGTCCCACCGGATTTACATTACCATGATAGTCTTCTGTTTGCGGGTGTATTTCAGGATCTCCGTAAACTTCAGACGTGGACGCGAGAAGAAGCCTCGCCTTGATTCTTTTGGCCAATCCGAGCATGTTCAGTGTTCCGACAACTGATGTCTTGAGCGTCTTTATGGGATTGTTTTGATAGTGAATGGGTGAAGCCGGACAAGCAAGATGATAGATTTCATCAGCTTCCAACAATATAGGAACCACCACATCGTGCCTAATAAATTCGAAATGTGGATGATTCTTAAACTGCTCAATATTCTTCTTACTTCCTGTGAACATATTATCTAGACATAAAACATAATGCCCTTTGCTCAAAAGGCTTTCGACGAGATGGCTTCCAATGAAACCTGCTCCACCGCTAACCACGACTGTCTTCATTTGTTACTCCAACGAACAGGCGTTCGAAAGTTTCAGCTTAAAATATTTCCAGATTAATAAAAATAACATTTTCTGTTTTTTCTTACAAAGAATAAGTGATCGGGAAATGAGATCGACCTCTTTGAGCTAACGCGGGTGAGCGCGTGTCAAAATTTCATGAAAACTGGGGTGGGTGGATTTGATTATCTAAATAGTCAACAATTCGTAACTTATATACTGGATTTTTGGTCAAAGTTGACTTGACAATCTTTTATACGGAGGTTAAAAAATTGTTTGACGTGTCTAACAAAAATAGCCTCATCAGCTTGAGCTTATCCGATTGGAGGATCTATAAGGATGAGTCCTAAAGTGTCAAAGAAAAAATGCCTCAACTGCTTATCACTTGCTGATCATAAATGCCTTGCCCAAAAAACAGTCAAATTGTCCAACTACAAACCCGGACAAAAGGGCACGGTCGTTCAGGTCTGTGGAGACCCTGATTTCCGGCTCAGATTGATGGAAATGGGGTTTGTCCGGGGCGCCGAAATTGAGATGGTTAAATATGCTCCTCTTAGCGACCCCATGGAGTTTGTGATCAAAGGCTACCACATCTCTTTGCGAAAAAAACAGGCCGCTCACATTCTGATGAATGAGCCAGAACTGGCAGCTTAAGGATTCATTTATGGAGCGTAAGATTACAGTAGCCCTCGCAGGGAACCCCAATGCAGGTAAGACCACAATTTTTAATGCTTTAACAGGCGCTAGACAACATGTCGGAAACTGGCCGGGAGTGACGGTAGAAAAGAAAGAGGGGACTGTAAAATATGAAGATCGGGAAATTCATGTAGTTGATTTACCCGGCACTTATTCGCTTACCGCTTTTTCCCTTGAAGAAATCATCGCCAGAAATTTTATAGTGGATTCAGCTCCTGATTTGGTCGTCAACGTTGTGGACGCTTCCAACCTGGAAAGGAATTTGTATCTCTCCATACAGCTCATGGAAATGGGATGCAAACTGGTACTGGCATTGAACATGATTGATGTGGCCAAAGGGCGGGGGATCAATATAGATGAAGAGCTTTTCACCGATCTAATGGGTGTGCCAGTAATACCAACGAATGGAAAAAAGGGGTTAGGACTTGATGACCTGGTAAAGGCAATAGTTTCAGAAGTAGACAAACCTCACTCACCACAGGATCAGGAAAGACTGACCTATGGCTCAGAAGTCGAGGAGGAATTGTGTAAAATAGAATCTGTTCTGTCACCAAATTTTACCACCCCTGGAGGCATGAATTCACGATGGCTATCCGTAAAACTGCTCGAAGGTGATACAGAGATTACAAAAAAGATTGACAACCTTGAGCAAAGAACAAAAATCATTGAGCAAGTGGAAAAAAGTCGAAAGCACTTGAACAATATCTTTGGAGACAGCCCTGAGATTGTTCTTGCGGACGCAAGGTACGGATTCATATCTGGAGCCATCAAACAGACCGTTAAAGTAGAGCGAACCAACAGGGTAAATTTGAGCGAGTCCATTGATAAGGTTTTGACAAATCGGTTACTCGGGCCTGTAATGCTACTTTTGGTTCTTTATTCAGTTTACATTTTTACTTTCAATGGAAGCGCTCCGTTAGTGAAATCTTTTGACTCGTTCTTTTCCTGGTCTGGGGACATAATTTCCTCGATTCTTCCCGAGGGGCTTCTGAAATCGTTAATTGTCAGCGGTATAATAAAAGGGGTAGGTGGCGTACTAGGATTTACACCACTTATAGCGTTCATGTTTTTTGCGATAGCAATACTCGAAGACACAGGTTACATGGCTCGAATTGCTTTCATGCTCGATCGAGTATTACGTGGTTTCGGATTACACGGGGCATCGATGCTCGCGCTCATGGTAGCCGGAGGAATTGCTGGCGGCTGTGCTGTCCCTGGGATCATGGCCACTCGCACGATGAAAGAACCTAAAGAGCGTTTAGTCACTATTCTGGTCGCGCCCTTAATGAATTGTGGCGCAAAATTACCGGTATACGCCCTGTTGATAGGAGCGTTTTTCCCAGGAAACAGGGCAGCAATCATGTTCCTGCTAACGATAATATCCTGGATAATGGTACTTTTAGCTGGCCGGGTTATACGATCCACGGTTCTTTCTGGTCCGTCGGCTCCATTTGTATTGGAACTGCCACCTTACAGGGTACCGACACTTCGCGGACTTTTCATTCACACCTGGGAACGAACGTGGATGTATCTTAAAAAAGCCGGCACAGTGATTCTGGCGGTGTCGATACTAATATGGGCATTGATGACCTTTCCAGGTCTCAGCCCAGAGCAAAGCGAAATTTTTGAGCAGCGCCAAGCGAAATTGACTTCCGATTTTCTCAATGATCCAAACGTAAATAGTGTATTAGAAAGTAAGGACAGTCTGAAAGATCTTGAAAAGTTTCAATCCGCATTCGGTGGAGATTCTGCAAAGGCGGTGGCACAATTTATAAGATCCAAAGACATTCCCTCAGATCGGATAGAAGCTTTTGCCACAAAATATGCCAAATACAGCAAAGACAAATTACAAATCGATAATGAGGAACAAAGCGCAAAATTAAAAAACACTGTAGCGGGAAGGGTTGGTTCATTTCTGGTATGGGTATTCAAGCCCATCGGATTTGACTAA
>JBMFSZ010000320.1:0-4405 GCA_049967315.1 Desulfomonilaceae bacterium | reverse complement strand
TCATATTTCGAGAAGTTTGGTGAGAAAGAATTTCGTGAAGCCGAGACAGGTTTATTGCGTAAAATTGCGCTAAGAAAGGGTAGCGTTGTGGCCACGGGAGGAGGAGTCCCCGTTGCCGTTGAGAACAGGAAGATCATGAGCGAATCAGGTAAGATTATTTATCTTGACCTTCCTTTGCATGACTGTTTTAGTCGCGTTGGCGCTGGACCGGATGCGGTGAGGCCAATGTGGCGGGACCCAGTCAAGGTTTCTGAATTGTACGATAAGCGCCGTGCAGCTTATGAAGATTGCGACATTCGAATCGACGGTTCAGGGAAAAGCGCAATTGATTTGTCGTGGGATATTTGTGAGCGCTTATACCCGAGGCTATCCGTTGATGTTAATCTCGGCCCTACCGCTCACCCTTTGATATTAACTTGGAGGGCTCCCGACGAGATTTCAAACTATTTCCACCCTGCAAAGAAAATCGTAGTTACAGACAGGAGTGTGTCCAAATTTCAAATGGACCGGTTTTCGCAAGTGCTGGAGGGGGCCACCGTCGTTTCATTGCCTCCGGGAGAGCGAAGCAAGACTCTCGCCAGCGCGAAGCGGCTCTATGAAACCATGCTCCGCGAACGTTTGGATAGGGATTGCCTTTTAATAGCAATTGGAGGAGGAGTAATCACCGATCTAGGGGCTTTTGTCGCCTCAACTTACAAACGAGGGGTAAAATTTGTTCTTATCTCGACATCACTCGTGGGTTGCGTGGACGCGGCCATCGGCGGTAAGGCAGCGGTTGATCTTAACAACGTTAAGAATCCGGTGGGTTGTTTTACTTATCCTTCCGCAGTCGTGCTGGATTTACGATCGTTGGGCTCTTTGCCTAAACGATGCGTGTCAGAAGGCTTGGTAGAAGCCTACAAGACAGGGCTTGTCGCCGACCATTCCCTGGCGAGGGTGATAGAAGACAATTTGGTCGCTCTGCTCAAAGGGGATCTGCTCGTCTTGGCGGAGGTAGTGCGCTTGTCGGCTTTAGCAAAAGCCAACATCGTAGGCAAAGATTTTAAGGAAAGTGGCCTCAGGCGTATACTAAATTTTGGTCACACCTATGGCCACGCTGTTGAGAGCTTTAACAACTATGGCTTAAGCCATGGGGCTGCTGTGGCAATCGGTATGATGGTAGCGATTTCTATTTCTGAAAGCCGAAATCTCCTGAGTTCGAACCAGACCCGCAAGATTCAGTCTACATTGAGCAAGTTTCTGAAGAGTCACGTTGTCATGCCTTCGGTGCATGAGGCCTGGAAAATCATGGTGAATGATAAAAAGAACCGCGCTGGTCGTATAACCTTTGTACTGCTTACCAATGGCGGCGAACCCGTATATGCTGACGATGTGAAACCGGAGGAACTAGAGGCTGCTATCCAAAAAATAAGGGATCAACAAAATGAGTAGCGTGACTGGTCGTTTTTTTCGCGTTTCGACATTTGGAGAGTCACATGGGCCTGCAGTTGGCGTGATAGTCGACGGTGTTCCGGCGGGGTTGGAATTGACCCGAGCAGTCGTACAATCAGAACTCGACAAACGTAAGCCGGGTGGGAATCAGTACGTTTCCCAGCGCTCGGAACCTGATATTGTTGAAATTCTGTCAGGTGTAGCCAACGATGTGACTTTGGGCTCACCGATAGCCATGGTAGTTAGAAATACCAACCAACGATCCGGTGATTATTTAGGCATAGCTGACCTATTTAGGCCTGGCCATGCTGATTACTCCTATTTTTTAAAATACGGTATTACTCCTCAGCCGGGTGGAGGGCGCTCCTCAGGTAGGGAAACCGTCGGGAGAGTAGCAGCTGGCGCAATAGCCAAGCTCATTTTGGGAAAAATCGGATCAACAATAAGCGCGTATACCATCAGGGTAGGAGATGTGATTGCCAGGCGAGTGGACATTGAATTCGCCATTTCCAATCCCTTGAGGTGTGCAGACCCTAATGTGGCCGATCAGATGGCTGATATGGTAAGCCGAGCGCGCTCAGATGGTGATTCCGTTGGCGGGATAATTGAGGTGATCGTCGAAGGAGCGCCGCAAGGGTTGGGGGACCCTGTTTTTGACAAACTGGACGCCTCTTTGGGCGCTGCAATGCTCTCAATAGGTGGGGTCAAAGGAATAGAGTTCGGAGACGGTTTTAAATCCGCCAGTCTACGTGGATCGGAGCACAACGACGAAATGAATTCGGTCGGTTTTTTGTCCAACCATTGTGGTGGAATATTGGGTGGCATCTCAACTGGGCAGCCAATAGTAATGAGGTTGGCGGTAAAACCGACCGCGTCTATATCTTTAGACCAGAAGACCGTAGACACGAAAGGTCGGGAGCGGGTCATATCAGTTAAAGGCAGGCACGACCCATGTTTGTGTCCCAGGATCGCACCGGTAGCGGAAGCTATGGCAGCCATAACACTTGCGGACGCGTGGCTTGCGGATAGAGCCATTAAGGGAGCGAGCTTATGATATTGTATGTTATCAATGGACCCAATCTGAATATGCTGGGCAAGCGAGAACCTGAGCTGTATGGCTCCAAAACCTTGGAGGAAATAGAAAATGACCTCACCAGGTTAGGAGCGGATTTGGGGCATGAAATCAAATGCTTTCAGTCCAACATTGAAGGTGAGCTTGTTTCTCTCATCCAAAACGCTTGTACGGAAGCTAGCGGAATAATGTTGAACGCAGGGGCGTATACCCACACTAGTATAGCCATTAGGGATGCCGTATTGTGCTGTTCATTACCGGTAGTGGAGGTACATTTGACCAATCCTCAAGGAAGGGAGATCTTTAGGCAGCGGTCACTATTGGCGGATGTTTGCAGAGGGGTTGTAGCCGGCTTTGGATGGCGTTCGTATTGTCTGGCGCTCACCTGGTTTGTGAATTATTATAATGAATGAAGGTAGTTATATAATCATCGGTGTCAGGACAAATTAATTGTTGACAACTATTTTCTGGTGCTGTAAAGGTAAAGTATAGATAAGTCAAGGAACGGTTCATGGGTTTACATTCCAATAAAATCTCAAAAGTTGATGACCAGTTTAAAAATGGTGCATACTTTTATTTTTGGCGATTTTATTATTTCGTCTGTCTACCCGTGTCCGGAGGGCTATAAAGAGTAACAGAGTTTAGACGGAAAGCATAAAGGCCATGGGTAGACAGCGAAAGCGCCCATGGCCTTGTCATTTTTGGGCCTTGGGCGGAAGGAAGCGTTCAAGGCCCTTTTCGTCTCCGAAAGGAGCATTCCAGATGACCAAGACAAGATCCGGCCTGTCAAGAGTAGGGGATCCGGCTTCACCATCAGCAATGGAACCAAGAAGACCCCCGACAAGGAATGGGTTTATAAGCCGGGACTATCAGAGCGAAGACACCATTATTAGAGTGGGTGAAGCCACAATCGGTGGAGGTTCTTTCGCTGTAATCGCAGGCCCGTGCTCTGTCGAGTCCCTTCAGCAGCTTGTGGATACAGCCTTTGCCGTAAAAGAAGCGGGAGCGGTGGTCTTACGTGGAGGCGCCTTCAAACCCAGAACCAGCCCTTACAGTTTTCAGGGCTTGGGTGAGGAAGGTTTGAAACTCCTCGCACTGGCCCGGGAAATGACTGGAATGCCCGTTGTTACAGAAGTTATGGACACAGCGGATGTTGCTTTGGTGGAAGATTACGCTGATATGCTCCAGATCGGAGCCCGGAACATCCAGAATTTCTCCCTGCTCAAAAAAGTCGGTAAATGTCAGAAGCCTGTCATCCTAAAGCGCGGAATGATGACAACCATAGATGAATTCCTGTCGTCGGCCGAATACATAATGGCGGCTGGTAACTGTCAGGTAATCATGTGTGAAAGAGGCATAAGGACATTTGAAACTGCTACCCGGAATACGCTTGATCTCAGCGCCGTTTGTGTCCTTAAAGAACGTACTCATTTACCGGTAATAGTAGATCCCAGTCATGCTGTGGGAGTAAGACGCTTTGTCAAGCCGTTGTCCCATGCAGCGATGGCTGTCGGGGCCGATGGGATCATGGTAGAAGTCCACTGTTCCCCTGAAACAGCGCTATGTGACGGCGATCAGTCTTTAAGGCCGGAAGATTTCTGCAATCTGATGAAAAATCTGGCGATCATACGTGATGCCATGAATCTCCTGGTTTGATCCATGTGCGAATTACGTATTTAGAAAGAGGCCCAGATGCGGTTATCCGAAACTCTTCAAATTGATAAGACTGAAAGCGAAGCGAGCTCCACTGGAATGTCCTCGATTCAAGGAATCAGGGAAGAAATTGACAAAATCGATAGGGAGTTGTTGCGCCTTGTCAATCAACGAGCTTTTCATGCGTTGACAATTGCTGAATTAAGAAATTCGGCCAACGTTACAAACTTTTCGCCGGAACGTGAACTC
>JBMFSZ010000319.1:0-4427 GCA_049967315.1 Desulfomonilaceae bacterium | reverse complement strand
GCACTTTCCCGGCTTCCGGAGGAGAAGTCCATTGTGTGCCCTTGATGGTATTGTTGGAGGTGTAGTGCAGATAAGCCGCTTCGGGGGACACTTGAAAATGTTTCGGTATGTAGACGAAATTCCGATCTTCACTGGAAGCGATCACTTTATGTGGCTTCCCGAGGATCTCGATTTCCTTTATGGCCTTTGTAGACCATGTGCCGGTGTTAATGTATTCAGCGAACATACCATCAGGGAGAATGTTCAGAGGGATCATGCTAAACTGAAGACTCGCTCCACCTTGTAAAAACAGAACCTTGTAGTCTTCGCTCAGTTTTAGCAGCCTCTTAACCCTTGAAACCGCGCTGTGTACCACTTCTTCAAATTGGGGTGAACGATGACTTACTTCAGCGATAGACATCCCTGAACCGTGAAAATCCAACAAGGCTTCGCTTGTCTCTTCCAGGACGGGCAAGGGTAACGCTGCGGGGCCAGGATTAAAATTGTGAATACGAGTAGACATTTTGTAAACCTCCTTAGGTTATGGAAGGCGCTGACTACAACACACAAGTTTATTACTATAATTGAGACGGCAAATGCTTTTCAACAAAAATCAGCGTAACGTTTCGTCGGAAAAACAAAGAATCAAATTGAATATAATTTTCTTTTATGCGATTCTTTAACTGGCTCGAATTCTTGAGCTTTGCTGGAGGGCTAAGGCAATGCGCGACATCAGTGAAGTAATAAAATCTTACGGCGTTGAATTAAAGGATGTAATCCCTCTGATTCTCCTGTTTTTGTTTTGGTGGGTTTTCAGCTTGCTCACCGCCAAAGCCAAGAAGATTGGTAATAATACGCCAGCGGAGGATTCACCAGGGTTGCAGGAAAGATTTCTCGATGTGCTCGCTACCTCACACCCCAAAAATGAAGGAGTTAGACCACGCCCCGTTGGCCCTGACGTTTACGACGCGTATCAATATCCAGATACTGATTATAGAAAACCCGGAGATCATAATATTCAAGGGAGGCCCAAACCTATTAATCCAAAGTGGTGGGCGGCATGAAAGGAAGGATCGTTATCCGAACGATCAGATGGCGCCTTGGTTTAATGATCCGACTTTACGTGATTGGAATTGCATTAACTGGAATTAACACTTTGTTTAAACAACCGGCCCTGGCAGTAGATCCAACTACGCTTGGTAAACCCCCTGTCACCGATACAGGTAAAAAAAATGCTACCAAAAGCGATGAACCCCAAAGGCATGAACTTTTCTGGGAAATGCCAGGCCGGCTATCGATTTATGATCTTCAGTTTGGACCGGCCATATCCCAGCAAAGCAAATGGAAGTTTCTTGGTAGCAGCAGGACTTTTAACGCCGGACTCTTTGAGGATAGGCTTACACTCGTCATAAGATTTTCCTATCGCTCGTCAACCCCAGATACCCCGTTGAAGTTTGTAATCAAATTGCCGGATGCGAGACAATACGAAGAAACTGTGCGACTCTCTGGCCGTCAGGGACAGTTTGATTATCATTTCACCATTCACAAGCCTGAAGATTTTATAGGAAGCGGCATGGTGTACTTGTATTACGGGTTTAGCATAGTAGATGTTCTAGACTTTACGATCATGCCTGGCTCATGATTCGATTATGAATCTATGTCCCAAACCAATCCCCGAATTAGACTCGACATTTTGTTGGTAACTAGAGGCCTTGTATCTTCCAGGGAGCGTGCAAGAGCTTTGATTATGGAGGGGAAAGCCATTGTCGATGGAATTCGGGTAGATAAACCGGGCAAAGAGGTTTTAGTCAGTTCACTCCTGGAAATCAAAGAATGTGCGCCATACGTGAGTCGTGGGGGATTAAAGCTTGCCGCTGCCCTGGATGCATTTGGAATTGTCCCCACGGGCTTAACAATTCTGGACGCAGGCGCGTCTACCGGAGGCTTTACAGATTGTTTGCTGCAAAGAGGAGCGAAAAGGGTAATAGCGATAGATGTTGGATATGGCCAGTTTCATTGGAAATTGCGTAATGACCCGCGAGTCAGATTGATTGAGAAAACCAACATCAGGTTCATTGACGTAGACGATGTTGGTGAACGTGTGGACGCTGCAGTGGCTGATCTCTCATTTATATCGCTAAAACTGGTGATGAAGAAATTTGCTCAGATTCTTCCTGTCGAAGGATGGTTCGTGCCACTGGTAAAACCTCAATTTGAGGTTGGCAGGTCAGAAGTAGGGAAGCACGGGGTGGTACGAAAGCCGGAAGCTATAGTCTCAGCCGTCGAGAGTGTAAAACAGGCCGCGACAAATTCAGGATTTACCTTATTGAATCAAATTGAGTCCCCTATTCGTGGCCCTAAGGGCAATCGTGAATTCCTCCTGCATCTGAAGCTCATTGCCAAAATCGATTTTTAACCTACTGTCATTCCTTGTTCCATTTTCAATTGAAAACAGATTGTGGCTCGGCTAAAATCAACACCTTTTGGTGGTCTTCACCAACCGAATAAAATAATGAAAGGTTTAATCATGTCGTACCCGGATATAGAAACTCAGATGCGGCACATAATGCGAGGGGTAGAGGAAATTATTCACGAGGAAGAACTGCGCCGGATGTTGGCCAAAAGCGCTCAGACCGGCGTGCCGTTGAGAGTTAAGCTGGGAGTAGACCCTACCGCATCCGACATACACCTTGGGCACATGGTTACCATTCGAAAACTCAAACATTTTCAGGACATGGGGCACATAGCGATTTTTCTGATAGGAGATTTTACCGCCAGGATCGGTGACCCTACCGAACGCTCAGAAGCCAGAATAAGGCTGACCAAGGAGCAGGTATGGGAGCACGCAAAGAATTATGAGAAACAAGTCTTCAAAATCCTTGATGAAAAAAAGACTGAAATTAGAAACAACGGAGAATGGTTTGATTCCATGTCCTTTGCAGATTGTCTCGATCTGGCTTACAGGTCCACGGTAGCCCGCATGCTGGAACGAAACGATTTTGAAAAACGCTTCAAGGAAGGTTCCCCAATCAGCATCACGGAATTTTTGTATCCGCTTATGCAAGGATATGATTCCGTGGCCTTAAAGTGCCAGGTTGAATTGGGAGGCTCCGACCAGAAATTTAACTTGCTGGCAGGTAGAGATCTTCAGCTTCAATTCGGCCAGGAGCCTCAGGTAGTAATGATGACACCATTGATCGAGGGACTGGATGGCTCGAAGAAGATGAGCAAAACCGAACGAAATTACATAGCTGTCGACGATACCCCTGAAGACATATTCGGGAAAACAATGTCCATCCAGGATGACCTGATAGTAAAGTATTTTACGTTGTTGACAGATGTGGATATGGACGAGGTCCTCCAGTACGGAAATGCTTTGAAAGAAGTAGACAAACATCAGGAAACCGATGATCCGTTCCATCCCATGCAGATCAAAAAAGCCCTCGCTAGAAGTATTGTGACTGAGTATCACGATTGGGCTGCAGCCAAAAGGGGTGAGGAACATTTTGAAAGAGTAGTCCAACGACGAGAACTTCCGAGTGATATTCCTCTGGTCCGCATTTCCGAATCCACACGTCAGGCCTACGAACTGGTTTCAGAAGTAGGACAGGTGTCGAAAGCCGAGGCCAAAAGGCTTATAACGCAAGGTGGAGTAAAGCTGGATGGAGCCAGGATTGTAGATCCAATGGTCGATATAACCCTGACTGTTAATGAAATAACCTTACAAGTCGGAAAACGAAAATTCTATCGACTGAAGGTGGCAGAGTAAAAAAACTAGACACCTGGAAGAAGGAACGTTATAGTTACTTTTTGTCGGGACGTGGCTCAGCCTGGTAGAGCACTGCATTCGGGATGCAGGGGTCGCTGGTTCAAATCCAGTCGTCCCGACCATAATTTCAACTACTTACGGTCATTGGGTGATTCCTAGTGACCGTTTTTTATTGCCGATGCTAACATTTTACCAACAGACCAAGCGCTATGGCATGATTTAATAGATTGTCGAAATTAAGTAACATGGTAACAGAGGTGACAATTGTTCTTGTAACCTCTTTTGCCTTCTTAAAGAGTCTATTGAAGGCATTTCATCAAGGAAGGTGACAAGGTAACGCCAGTTACCCCGAAGATGATTTTTTCGCTAACATTTATTTGAAGATGACAGTGGGACAAAAATTGAATTCAAGTTTGTCGGGGGATTCAGAATGCCTGCAAGAAATGGACAATACCGATATAAAACTGGTCACTAACCCTTTCACAGATGGCAACATTTTTTGAAGGAAGGCTGGAAAAGGAACTGAAACTCTGATAGGTTGGCCGTTAATTAAAAGCCGATCCCCATTTGTCCGCTCCAGCAGACATCAAATCCTCCGACGAGCTCATTTGAAGGGCCCATTCTCGGACCTGGCCCCTGCTTCCGCTAAGGTGAGTGCAAATCGGAAAGCTATGAACTT
>JBMFSZ010000318.1:0-4427 GCA_049967315.1 Desulfomonilaceae bacterium | reverse complement strand
TTACGTGCTCCTGTTTGAGCGCTTCGGTAAGTTTCGGCAGTTCGCCGGGCGCATCAGCCAGCATAACCTCCAACTGTTTTTTTATTGGCATTGCAATTTCCACCTTTAAAACCTAGTTCAAAGTATTATGCAACAGATCCTGGTCTAAAGAAAACCTTTTCATGCTAAACTTAAACTGATTCAAAGGGCATTTCCTACAGATCGGTTGAGAGGATTTTTATAATCGCTTGCGTTTTCTATGTGGCTTACGTCGCTGTTGGTTTCATAGTAAAACCTGACCGGGCTGAAGTAATCAGCGCCATGGGCAGCCCAACCACAAAGTTCGAAACCGACTTTGTTTTAATGCTGACCGGTTTGGTCGGCACGATCATTGCGCCATGGATGCAATTTTATCTTCAGGCGACAGTGGTGGACAAGGGCCTCAGATTACAGGATTTTACAGTGGTTCGTGTAGACGTGATAGTAGACTCAATAGTGGTGTCCGTGGTTGCGTTTTTTATCATACTGGCATGCGCGGCCACACTCTACAAGGCGGGGGTCAACGTAGAAGAAGCGTCTCAGGCTGCGTTTGCCCTGGAACCACTTGCCGGAAAGTAATGCACATTACTCTTTGCTTTTGGTTTGTTCAACGCGTCTTTATTCTCAGCCGCCATCCTGACTCTGTCAACGTCTTACACTCTATGCGAAGCTTTTGGCTGGGAATCGAGCCTGGACAAAAAATTTTCTGAAGCCCCTCAATTTTATGGACTGTATTGTTTTATTAGCTTTTTTTCAGGCTTCGTAATTTTAGCCGCCAATTTACCTTGAATTTCAATCACGTACGTGTCTCAGATACTCAATGGTCTGGTGTTGCCCAAAATTCTTGTTTTTATTTTGTATCTCGTAAACAACAAATCAGTTATGCGCAATTTCTCAAACGCCCGAATTTTCAATTTTCTTGCCTGGCTTTCAGTGATCGTTCTAATCGTCTTAAATTTCGGAACCATGGGGCTTACGCTGATTCAAGGTCTAGGGGTTATCCACTGAACCCACTTAAGATTTAACCACGTCCTATACAAAAAATAAAAATAATAACAAGATATTATATCTATAATTTAAAGTATTATATTGACTTTTAACCGGAATTATCCTATATTCCTGAACTGTGAGAACGTGATTTGGTTATTGCCAATCCGTTCCCATTCAGACCTCTGCCCGGGTGGACACCCTCCCTCCCCCATAACCCCCCCATCCGGGCTCTGAGGTCTTTTTTATCGTTTTATTTAATAATCTCCTCAAGTATGTTAAATTGAGAAACAATTTTTTCGTTTGAAATGGAATTGTCATCATGAGGGAACCGATAAAGTGGATTATTACAGGCCTCTTCCTTATCGGAAGCGTGATCTTCTTAAAATGGTTGAGTTATTCAGGGTTTTAGGATTTAGCGCTGGAACATACCAATAATTCCGCGAAGGCCCGCCCCCAATGAACTGATCCCTCCTTCCAATATCCCGGCTATGGTAAGATCTTGATCAGTTTCTCTGTCTTCATCAAAAATGATGACTTCCACATTTTTGCTTAGCCAATGGTAAAAACCTCGCTCGTTTTGCCTCGGGATCCCTACACCCACCAACTTGACCAAACTTTTCTTGAGCGCGCAAGGATCACCCACTCTAATACAGCCCCCCGACACCGGCCCGATTAAGCCGGAGCGCAAACTGCCAGGGTGCGGATAGGCGGAAATCTCAAAACCATGAAGTCCCAGCTCGTGGTAACGCTGGCAATGTCCATTTTCGTCGCAAATAAGGAGGGGGGCGAAAAAACCTTTATAAAGATGCGGTACGGGTTTCGAATCGGAGGCAAAAAAAACCACATCAGGATAGCAGTAAATATGATTGATCATGAACCCCCCTATCGGGGTAGGCGAGTCAAAAGCTCCCAGAGCCACATTTCCCCGGTAGAATTCCACGGTGGATCCATCCTTGAGAAGGGCATCCAGACTGACTTCAAAACGCGCTCTGTTGATGAGAATTCTAGCCCCCTCAATGTTATGGGAAATCCTGAAGCCCTCCTGGTCTTCGCTATATTCGCGCCAATCGCGGTACAGGCTGGGCAAACATGGATCATATGGCATTTTTGGACAGCCTTGCGCTTCAGGAACAGGCTGTGGCGCTAACGATTCTTGAGAATCCTTTGCCTGAGATGCCTGCTCAATATCGGTGGGTTTTTCCGAACTCACCGTTGCTGATAAACTTCCAGTTTGCTGGGCGTTGGCAAAAACGATTCCTGGCTGTCCTGATCCGAAACACAAAAGCCAAAGCAGCAAGCTTAGCCGGCTGAACTTGATCACACGTTCCATCGGGCTCCAATTATGTCTATAGGTAAGATTCAACCCATCGAGGACTTTGATGACGTTGTAACAGCTCACTGACTCCCGGATACAGCTTTCGGCAGATCAAAGACCGCCAGTGCGTTGTAGCGGGGGCCACTTGGTTCTAGTATACTCTGAAACAGAATCGCCCTTTCCACCACAAATCCTAATCTGCGATTAGACCCAATAGAGTGGATCACCTCAACCAGTTCCTCTTTCCCTCTGGGTGATCTTGCCCTACCTAAGGTCAAATGAGGAGTAAATGCTTTAATTTCTTTCTGGAATCCCAAGTTGTAAAGCACCTCTTCCACATTAGAAACGATTTTGACCAGTTGTCCTGAGGTTTCCGTAACCCCAGTCCAAACAACCCGTGGTTGACGCAGATTAGGAAAAGCCCCGACTGTTGTAGTTTCAAAGTCCATTTGTTGTTGAGCAGCGAAAATCGGTCTCAGGTTCTTCTCGATATCCGAAATTCTTGATCGGTTTACATTTCCGAGAAATTTCAGAGTCAGGTGAATTGATTTAGGGTTTACCCACCTAACATCCGCCCTACTCTTTTTCAGCCGGTTTATTACATCTTCCAGGAACAGAAGCACGCTGTCAGGTAAATCCAGCGCCAAAAAGGTCCTTATTTCGTCTTCACTACTCATAGCCCCTACCACACTTATAAAAATTAAACGATGTCTACAGGGATGTCCCTAATCCATATTTTGGGACAGCTTTGCTATACAGTTTTTGAGCTTCCGGAAGAAGTTTGATCAAATTTTGAATCCTATCCTGGTCAGTGGGATGCGTCGAAAGCCAGACTGGGATTGGAGGTTTGTTGATTTTTGCCATTCTCTCCCACAAGCGTATAGATTCCGAAGGATCGTATCCAGCTTTGGCCATATACAACTGGCCTATCCTGTCCGCTTCCATTTCGTGAGTACGACTGTATGGCAGAAGGACCCCTATAGTAGCCCCTAATCCTAGCGCCCCGATGGCCGCTTTGGTTTTACTGTCTAATTTACCCTCTTCATTTTTGAATATTTCAGACCCCACCGAAGTGATTCCCTGTAAAGCCAATTGCTGGCTGAGCCGCTCCCCTCCATGGCGAGCTACGGCATGGGCAATCTCGTGCCCTATGATAGTCGCTAGACCAGCTTCGTTTTTTACATAAGGCAAAATGCCCGTGTAGACGACGATTTTACCGCCAGGAAGACAAAAGGCGTTCGGTATATCCCTGTCAACAACATGAATTTTCCAGTCGAAACCAGGATGATCCAACTCTTCTGCGGCTACGCTGACTCGTTGCGCAACACGTTTTACCGCCTCGGATATTTTGGGGTCATTGCAGGACGGTTCGCGTGTTAGCACTTCGGAATACGAACGTGCCCCAAGAGCGTCCAGATCTTTATCAGGAAGGAAATTTAGCTGTTTCCGACCCGTATGCGGTACCGTGGCGCAGGACACTCCCAAGCTGAGCAATACAACAGTCAGGAGCAGCCTAGTAGAAAAATTTCTAAATAGATGATTCAAAACAAGATCTTCAGGAATCTTATGACAACGAAATTCCAACGCATCCTAATCAGTCGGATTCCGGGGCCAATGGCCACATTCCTCTTTCCTCGAGCACGGAACGCAAAACCTTGAGCCCCTGGTTCACAATCGGCATGCCTCCGTAAATCCCACACTGGAAAATGACCTCTGCTATCTCCCGAGGCTTGCATCCTACGTTCAATCCGGCGCCAATGTGAAGTTTGAGTTCTTCCAACCGTTCGAGGACCGTTAATGCCGAGACTGTTATGAGTTGTCTCGTTTTATGTGGTATCCGTTCACGGGCATACATTTGACCTGTAATGAACATCGAAAGATCTCTCGCGAGATCTTTGTCGAACGAACGCCACAAGTCGAAGGGTCTTTCACCGGTAAAATTTTCGAAATACAGAGCCGCCGTCTTCGCAGTTTTGGATTTTAGGTCTTCTGTCACGATGTCTCCTCAATAGATGTATTTTGATTGTTATCATTATTGAATTCTCTCACAAGATTTTACAACACCTGCTTCATAACCGAAAGGGATTTCCGGTTAGATAGCGAG
>JBMFSZ010000317.1:0-4429 GCA_049967315.1 Desulfomonilaceae bacterium | reverse complement strand
CTGATATTTCTTCCCTTCAGGTCAAGATATTATGAAAAATTCACCCCTTTTCTGTCCATAGAATGTGGAAAATAACATACCTCATGTGGTTAAGCTTACTCTCGATTTGACGGACAAACCAACCACCATCCTGGCCAATCAGGGGATGATAGACAAAGTGGTGATGAACCTCGTCATCAATGCTTCCGAGGCCATGCCAGAAGGCGGAGATTTGAATATTTCGACAACAATTGTCACGCTGGATAATGATTATTGCAAGTCTCATCTTCAGGCCAAACCTGGTAAGTTTGTAAAGCTAGTGATTAGAGATAGTGGTCATGGAATGGACGAAAAGACATTGCCCAGAATATTTGATCCCTTCTTCTCTACCAAGGAACGACGTTCGACAAAAGACACTGGCCTAGGGCTTTCTGTGGTTCGCGGAATTGTCCAGCAGTTCGGTGGTCATATAACCTGTAAGAGTAATTTGGGGGAAGGGACTGAATTCAGGGTATACTTCCCTGCTGTCGAAGATTCCCAAGAGATCTTTGAAACCGTGGTTCCTGTAACCCCGCTAGAAGGAAAAGGAACCATTCTAATTGTTGAGGACATTCTTGAGGTAGTTGAGTTTGAACAAATGGGTTTGGAGAGCGCGGGTTACGAGGTCATTGTGGCGACCAACGGCAAAGAGGCTCTTGAGATCTATCGGCTCAGAAAGGATGAGATATCGTTGGTTATTCTCGATCTGATAATGCCGGAGATGTCTGGCAGAGAGTGTTTGATGGAGCTGATAAAGATAGATCCGAGGGTAAAGGTGCTTATAGCCAGCGGTTATTCTCCAGCGGATGACTTGCGCAAAGAGATCAGCCCACTTGTAAGGGGTTTCATTCACAAGCCGTTTTCAATGACCGACCTTCAGGATAAGGTTAGGTTCGCTCTGGACGGTATGGATGCATGATATGGGAGGTTGCACAGCCCCTTTACCCTGGTATTTTTAGGCGCCCTTCAGTTGCAATCAATTGTTAAGCTACCCGTCCCTATAACTCTGAGAATATGAGTACATCTACAGGAACGTCTGCAATCGTTTGCAAATGCGTCTCTAAAACTCAGGCTACAATACTTTTGGCGAGAGAGAGAATTTCCTATTGCCGCCATATGGCCAAAGACTGAATCGCATCATCTGAAGCAGACTGGTTTTTCGGGGTTGAATGTTAAGATTATTCTGCCGGCGGATGTATATCGGGCGTTTAACGTCAAGTCTCAATGATTTTTGGAGAGAAGCAGTGTTCCAAATATTGCGCCACAATCATTCTGTGAACGGAGACGCAGAATTAATTTTCAAGGATTGTTCCTATCACTGGCAGGGTAAAATAGAAGGTTGATCCCTTGCCGGGTCGAGATTCTACCCATATCCGGCCACCGTGGCGCTCTACTATTCGTCTGCAGGTCGCAAGTCCTATACCGGTTCCGCTGGGCCCTTCCCGGTCATTTACTCTTTCAAACATGGTGAAGATCCTATCCAAATATGGAGGCTCAATTCCTATCCCATTGTCACTGACAGAAAACTGATGTTCGGAATCGTTGGAACTCACTCCAACATGTACCTGAACCTGGTCTGAACTACCAAATTTAAGAGCATTGCCTATCAGATTCTGAAAAAGCTGAGTTAGTTGATAAGGGTCACCATTTACTGTTGGCAGTAAGTCGCTTGTTACCGTGGCGCCACTCTTCGCGACAGCCAGGGACAAGTTTGAAAGGGCTCGTTTAAAGCATGGATTGCAGTCCGTTGGTCCATACGCCAAGGGCGCTAGAGCTAGACGAGATTGGGCCAACAAGGCCTGGAGCATACTATCCATTCGCAAAACTATGCTGATTGCTTTGTCAAGATACCGTTTAGCTTTGTCATCCAGGACGCTTTTCATTCGCCGTTCCAGAATCTTTAGATAGGCCCCGACAGATACAAGAGGTTCCCTTAGATCGTGGGCCGCAACGTACGCAAACTGTTCAAGATCCTTATTACTCTGTTTTAGAGCTTCTGTAGCTGTCACAAGAGCATCCTCGGCCAGTTTGCGCTCGGTAATGTCCTCGGAAAAAAGAACAATCCCACCCACAACGTTCTTGGAACTGAACCACGGCCTAATCTCCCAATGCAACCAGTGAGTAGTTCCGTCCATACGTTGAAGGCTATCCTCGTCGGCCTTTAGAACCTCACCTTCGAGCCCCTTACGATGGGCTTCTTTCCAGCGTTCAGGAAGTTCCGGGAAAATTTCATAGAGGGATCGTCCTATAACATCCCTGTCGCCCAATCGATAATCCTTGATCCAGCGACGGCTAACCGCCAAATAACGCATGTTCTTGTCAAACATTGCAATGGAAGCGGGTGCAGAATCGATGAATAGTTCTAAAGTTTCTTCTCTCTCCCTCAGGGCTTCCTCGGCATGTTTTCTTTCAGTAATGTCAGTAAAAGTTTCCAGAATCCCAAGAGTTTGACCAGTGTCATCCATAAATGGTTTTGCGGAAACCAAAATCCATATAGATCTGCCACCGGAAAAATGTTTTTCAATTTCGAAGGTACGCTGCTCCTTCTCGGACAAAACCTGACTCAGCATTAGTTCCTGATTTTGCCAAAAGGGCCTGTCCCATATATGGTGACAATTTCTACCCAGGATTTCTTCTTTTTCCAACCCAAAAAATGAACAGAACGATTGGTTAACCTTAGATATTTTGTAGTCTTTTTCAATGATGCAAAGAGGAACCGATATATCAAAAATCTGACTGACTTCGCTGAGGGCATCGGCAAGCGCTTTCTGGCTAACTCTTTCCTCTGTCTGATCCCGAAAGACTAATACCATGCCAGTGATCGAACCGTTGTCATCAAGGATTGGCGCTCCACAATCCGTTATCGAGCGTTGTATGCCGTCGCGGGATACAAGAACTGCGTTATGCGCGAGTTCCGTGATTGGCCCCCCGGCAAGAACTTGCTGCACACTGCTTGAAACGGGTTTACAGGAATCCTGTCCCTCTATGTGGAATACTTCCTCTACAGATCTTCCCCTGGCCTCGTTCTCCTGCCATCCGGTTAGTCCCTCGGCAGTAGCATTCATATGTCTGACAAAGCCTTGCGAATCAGTTGTTATTACTGCGTCGCTGATGCTGTAAAGGGTAGTTCGAAACAGTTGATCCGCTTTTCGCTGCTCCTTTTCCAATTCGTACAGGCTTTCATACACTCTGGCTTGTTGCCTTCTGTATCCATAGGCGGAGAAGCATGCGGTCAGAAGGATAAAAAGCGCCGAAAACATCGTGACGACCAGGTATCGGTAATGAGCCTCAGCCAAGATCTCTTTCGTATCAACCTTGGCCACCATGAACCATGATGAATCGGGAATGGGTAGGAGGTCCCCCAAAACCTTTGCGCCTCGATAATCCGTACCAAGAAACAGTCCCTGCTTTCCCTTTACTGCTTGAACCGCTGGAAGACTGTCTAAGGTTAAGGGCCATCGGAGGGAAAGAGCGGTGTTAGACTTGAAACGCAGGTTGTTGAGGAAAAGGACGTCATCGCCATCTTTACGGACCAAAAGTGTTTCCGCTGTTTGGCTACCACCGGGCCAGTTTTCCACAAATGGGAACAGATCAGATTCCGGATTCACCCTGGTCACGTACGCCGCTCTCATATCTCCTTTGATGTCGAGCATTGGCCCCACAACGCTCAGTTGGATTGCGCCACCGCTTGAACGATATAAATCACTAAGAATCGGAACCTTTCTCGTGGCCGCCTGTTGAATTGCCGTCTTCTCAAGAGGGTTTAGCTTTTCTGGGTTAGGATTGACTGACACCAGCACCCTTCCGTTCATATCGGAAATGATGACGTCTTGGTAACCTTGCACATGTTTTTCAATACCTATTTTGGCACGAATTTCTTTTTTGAGCTTTCGGTCAGCAGGATTATGAAGCCATTCCATAACCGCCGTTCTAAAGAACGGATAAGACGTCGCGGCCGTCGTGTCAGTAGATAGGTTTTTCCTCCACTTGGAGATGAAATCAGCCTTGAGTTTGCCAATGGCCGCGATTTCAGCATATTTGGCCTTGCGAATTCGCTGATTTTCATGTGTATAGTATGTGTAACTGACCAACATGGTGACTGCCGTCAGAGCAAGAAACAAGGCCAACCATGGACCTAGGGGTGAATGAACTGAATGTTTCGACTTCATGGCTGAATTATGATTTCGAGACTAAAGGTGTCTTGATTCAAAATCTGGATAACACCCGTGTCCGATCATGCAAATGCGATAGCTTTGTCGAGCATTTTTTTCCGCACTGCTTTCGCATTATTTTTTGGTTATTAAGAGTGGGTCCGTCTGAAGCAGTTTCTACAATATTAATGGTCCAAGAAAAAAGGACAGTGGTTTAAGTGCAAAGTCTGCTCTAAATTAATCAAAACTAAAGGAGCAGT
>JBMFSZ010000316.1:0-4484 GCA_049967315.1 Desulfomonilaceae bacterium | reverse complement strand
ATCAAGGACTGACGCTCCCCTAGTCAGGTAAGTATGCAGTAAGGGCCTGTTAAATTCCTGATCCAGGAAAAAACCTGTTTTTTGACCATTTATCAAATCAGCGACAAAAAAAAGGCCATAAGACTGAAATTTGACGATGCTTATACCCGTCCCCTTCCTGATTTCCTTGCCAACAGGAATACCTTCCAGGCTTCTCATTGAAGAATCATTTCTCAAAACAATTGATTGTGGATTGAAAGTCATGTCAACAGCCTCCACTACTAGATCCAGGATGCCATCTATTCCAGTAGTGGAACTTTGAATAACAAGATGAGAACCGAATTTGTCGATCACTAAACCTGGGATTAAATCGGCTTCACCAAAAAATACCCTGAAGGCTTCACGATCTCTACAATAATTACTTCTCAAATCCAGAGCATTTTGAAGCCGACTGATAACAAAAGATTGATCAATTTTGGTTTTCTTTCTGGATAGTATACGCGCGGCTATCAGACTCTTGGGGTTGGCATAGGCTACGCCCAAAAATTCCCCGGAAAAATCCGTGACATCATATATTCCGCCAGGGGAAAGATCCTTGATGTGAGGTTCCTGGATTTCGTTGGAAAAGATCCACAGATAGCCCCTTCTAACTTTTCGATCTGCCTGTTTTTTAAGTCTTATCAATTCTATGGTTCCAGAGAGTTAATCGTCATTTGCCGTTTTTAGGCTCTATTCTTTTCATTCCTCGCATTAAAGGACGCAACACCTCTGGAATTGTCACACTACCATCAGAATTTTGAAAATTTTCTAACAGTGGAATCAAAATTCGAGGTGAGGCCACAGCAGTGTTATTCAAGGTATGGCAGGGTTTTACCTTTCCGTCAGCTCCACGATACCTTATCCTGAGACGTCTAGCCTGAAATTCATGCAGTGTCGAGCAGGAGTGCGTTTCAGAATATTTTCCTCTGCTGGGCATCCAGGTTTCGATTTCGTGCTTGAGAACTTGCCCTTGACCAATTTCTCCACTACACGCGAGTGCAACCCGGTAAGGCAAACCGAGCGCCTGCATAATCTCCTCGGCATTCTCCAACAAGAGCCTATGCTCATTCATCGAAACTTCGGGATCGTTCTCACATATTACAACCTGCTCGACCTTGTTGAACTGATGTAACCTGTAAAACCCCCTGGTATCCCGGCCGTAGGATCCGGCTTCCCGTCTGAAACAAGTGGAGTAACCGCAGTATCTTTTGGGTAAATCCGACTCATTAAGTATTTCGTCCATATGATAGGAAACCAGTGAAACCTCAGCAGTGCCAACTAAATAGAGGTCATCTTTGCTCACACAAAACGTATCTTCTTCTCCAAGAGGAAAGAATCCAGTACCAATCAGCGCTTCCTTGCGAACCAACTGAGGCACGATCATTGGCTGGAATCCTTTTGACACCAAATGGTCCAGAGCGAATTTGAACAGGGCAAATTCCAGAAGAGCGCCCTCGTTTTTCAGGAAATACATGCGCGCCCCGGCAAATTTCACAGCTCGAGGCATATCAACAATATCGAGCCGTTCGGCAAGTTCCAAATGATCCTTCGGCGTAAAATCGAATTGAGGGATCTCGCCCACCTTTCGGACAAGCACGTTGTCTTCATCGGAATCACCTTCTGGTACCTCAGGAGCCGGAGGATTCGGCACAAAAAGCATTAGCTCTTCGAATCTTTCCTCAAGTTCTTTGAGTTTGGGTTCTTTTTCCGTCAGACTGTCTTTGACCCTTTTTATATCCAGGATTAACTCTTCTCTCTGGCTACCAGAACTCTTTGAAACATCTTTGGATATCCTGTTTCTGTCAGCTCGAAGATTTTCCACTTCAGTTTTTAAACGCCTTATATCGCTATCGACGGATAATAGTTCGTCGATGTCTACCTTCATACGCTTCTTTCGGATTCCCTCTTTTATGATGTCTGGATTATTTCGGATAAAATTTATATCTAGCATTCCAATCTCCGGTTTTTTCTGTAACTGCCTTGTCTATTTATTTGAACTGGGTGGTTTAGAACCATGAACTTTCCCAAACATCTTTTTTAGGCCTGGTGAGGGTTCCGACCACATCATCTTTTCCATTCTTGCTACAGGATCTTCTTGAGCATCCGTGTCGGTCTCTTCGTCTTTTCCAAATTTTTCCTGGATGTAATTCATTAGCTCTTGTTGTTCAATGGGCAGCATGTCTGCGTACAGTTTCTCAAGTGTTTCTCTTTCAGTCCTGGTCATTGGCCCAGGACCAATCTTCTTTGAAGTTTCCAGCCACTTGCGCTGTTTTTGATTTAGGTCTTTCTCGTCCAAATGTTTCGTCTCCCTTAAATGTGGGTACTTACAAATCGGCTTAGAGCAAAAACTGGTAGGAATTTAACAGATCTTTGCCATGTTGCGCAACGATTAAGCATCCACTAGAGGCATTGCGCGAGCTACCTAAATTGGACTAATAATAGAGTCCGTGACATGACATGTTGACATCCCGACTTTGTCGCGGTAGTCGGTCTGTCGAAAAGATCAAATTTTGAATCAAGAGAGGTTTAATGGCGTTCAAGAAATCAATTATCCTCCTGACCATAACTTTGCTGGCGCTCGTTCAAGGTTGCAACGAAAAATCCACACAGACCGGTTCATCCAATTTAGTAGCGCCTGCAGTAGCCTCCAATAGTTCCCCAAGGGTTGAAGATAAACCTGCATATGGGGACATGTTGATTAATGGAAGTATAGGGGACGCGTCGGTGCTCCTCCCCGTGTTGGCCTCAGATTCCGCAAGTGGTGAAATCAACGGCTTAATATACAATGGTTTGGTCAAATATGACAAAGACATCAATTTGGTAGGTGACCTAGCCGAGAAATGGGATATTTCGGAAGACAAGCGCAAGATACGATTTTACCTGAGAAAAGGTGTTAAATGGCATGACGGAAAACCATTTACAGCTAAGGACGTTGAATACACATATAAAGTTTATGTTGATCCAAAGACTCCGACTGCCTATTCAACCGATTTTTTAAAAGTAACAGAGTTCCGGGTGCTCGATGACTATACCATCGAGGTTGTATATGACAAGCCATACGCTCCAGCGCTTGGTTCGTGGGGACAGGGAATGTTGCCAAGTCATTTACTCGAGGGCCAGGATATCACCAAAAGCCCATTGAAGAGGAACCCTATAGGCACTGGACCTTACAAATTTAAAGAATGGGTGACGGGTGAAAAAATTACAGTCGACAGCTTCCATGATTACTTCGAAGGCCGACCATATATTGATAGGGTTATGACCAGGATAATACCCGATTTGGCCACCATGTTTCTCGAACTCAAGGCTCTGTCCATAGATCAGATGGGTTTGACGCCAATGCAATATGTCCGTCAGACGAATACAAAATGGTTCAAGGACAATTTTAACAAATATAAATACCTCGGTTTTGGCTACACGTATCTCGGTTACAATCTGCAGGACTGGAAATTTAAGGACAAAAAGGTTCGCCAAGCGCTCACCATGGCAATTAATAGAGAGAGCATAGTCCAGGGTGTCCTCCTGGGGCTTGGCGCGGTTACGGACTCACCCTACAAGCCGGACACCTATTGGTATGACAAAAACGTCAAAAAATTCCCTTATGATCCTGAAAAAGCAAAACAGATGCTTGCCGAAGCCGGCTGGAATCAAACCAATGACGAAGGTGTGCTGGTGAAGGATGGGAAACCTTTCGAATTTACCATCATAACAAATCATGGCAACGACATCAGGAAAAACGCGGCTATAATGATACAGAGGGATCTCAAAAAGGTCGGGATCAAAGTCCACATACGTGTTATAGAATGGGCCGCTTTCCTCAAAAATTTTATCAACAAACGGAGCTTCGAGGCGTGCTTGCTGGGATGGGGTATAGGGATAGACCCGAGCCAAATTGACATCTGGAATTCCAAAAAAACTGGAGAGAACGAACTGAATTTCATTAATTACCAAAACCCTGAAGTGGACAAACTCCTTGATTTAGGTGCTTCGACTTACGACAAAGAAGAACGGAAAAAATACTATGACAAGTTCCAGCAGATTATAGCGGAAGATCAACCTTACACTTTTTTGTTTGTCCAATATGCGTTACCTATAATCAATGCTCGTTTCCATGGAATAGAACCGGCGCCCGTAGGCATAGGTTACAACTTCATAAAGTGGTACGTCCCCAAAAACCTTCAAAAATACGCGATTCAACCCTAATGGACTCAAGATGCGCTTTCTGCTGAAAAGAATTGCTTTGATGATCCCAACTTTGATTGGGATCACAATTATTTCCTTTACTGTAATGAAAATGGCGCCTGGAGATCCAACAAGCCTGATGACTGATTTGAATCCTAACATGAACGAGGAAGCGGTCAAAAGGATCAGAGCCCATTATGGCCTCGATCAGCCTTGGCATATCCAGTATTTGAAGTGGTTACGAAACATGGCTGTCCTGGACTTTGGACGATCATTTGCGCCTG
>JBMFSZ010000315.1:0-4497 GCA_049967315.1 Desulfomonilaceae bacterium | reverse complement strand
ACCAAACAAAGTGATAAAACCGACAAGTTGTCCCAAATAATAAGGAAAAATCAGTCAATTTAATGTGAAAATCAACAACGGTTATCTTCCATGAAGGTTTACCTAGCACTCCCAATCCAGAATGTCACGGACTACCCACAGGAGATCGTTCATGTCATAAGGCTTGTGGATGGCCGCCCTTGCTCCAGTGTTAATCGCTGAAAAGACCTGTTCGTTGTTGGGAGACAGACCCGTAGCAACGAGCGCCTTTGCCCCTGGATTGACTTTGAGAAGTTTTTCGAGGCAAGCCTGGCCGCTCATCTTTGGCATCACGAGGTCAAGAATCACTAGTGATATGTATGAAGACTCCTGTCTAAACAAATTTAACCCATCTTCGCCGCCACATGCGCTAACACGCGTTAGCCCACTTTCTTAAGCATCTGGGAAAGCACATTTACAATTGAGATTTCGTCATCCACTACTAAAATGGATTCATCGCCTCGATTAATAGTGGCCTGATGGCCAGCGGAGGTCTTCGATGTTCTTTCATTAGGGGGAATAGCCGGGAGATAAATCCTGAAGGTAGTTCCAATCCCTGGTTGGCTCTCGGAGTCAATTGAACCGCCGTGCTGTTTTACTTTCCCGTAAACGGTAGACAATCCCAGACCGGTCCCCTTCCCTTCTCCTTTCGTTGTGAAGAAAGGCTCAAAAATATGGCCCAGGGTTTCCTTGTCCATGCCCATACCCGTATCTGAAACAGCCAAAAGAACATATGGCCCGGGTCTTACACGAATATGGGCGCTGCAGTATGTTTCATCCAGCATCACATTTGACGTTTGAATTGAGAGCCGACGAATTCTTCAAACGGCCTGCCTGCAATTTCTTGCTCGCCTGCGCAACCGGTCAGCCTTATTAAAGCCGGGTTAGCGTACACAAACACACCATCAGTTACTAGGTCGCGTCCAGAATCTTGCGAATCGTAGTCATGAGCTCAGCTATATCGAATGGCTTTTCAACGAAGCCTTTAGCCAGCATGCTTCCGCTTGGCGAGTTCGGAGACAAACCGCTTGCCAGCAGCACCCTGGCTTCAGGATTTATCCGTAAAATTTCGCTCAGACATTTATTGCCATCCATTTCAGGCATGATGACATCCAGGATAACTAGCGAAATCCTGTTTGCCTCTTTCCGATATACGTCTAGGGCCTCTTTTCCATTGCCGGCTATGATTACCTCATAGCCGAAGCTGCCAAGAACCCTTAATCCAAAATCTCTGACAATCTCGTCGTCATCTACCAACAGGATCGTTTCCCTCCCGCCATGTATATCCACCTCACCCTCGTGTTTGTCCGCCTTTGCCTGTGGCTGAATTGCCGGGAAGTAAATCCTGAATGTAGTCCCGAATCCCGGTTGGCTCTCACAATCGATATGACCATTGTGCTGTTTAATGATACCGTATACTGTGGCAAGCCCCAGTCCGGTTCCCTTGCCGGTCCCCTTTGTTGTGTAAAACGGCTCAAAAATATGGTCCAATGTCTCTTTATCCATCCCTTGACCCGTATCGGAAAAGGTAAGCAAAACGTAACTCCCCGGGCGGACTTCAAGATCACTGGCGTAATATTGCTCATTGAGCTCAACGTTTTCTGTTTTAATGGTCAATGTTCCGCCGTCAGGCATGCCATCCCTGGCGTTCAGCCCAAGATTCATCAGAACTTGCCCGATTTGTGATTGGTCAGCCTGAATTGACTTGAGATTTACACCCAAATGCAACTCGAATTTTATTGTCTTCGGGATAGTTCGAGACAGAAGGCCCTGAACAGAGGTTACTTCCTGGTTCAAGTTAACAGGAACATACCTGGTTTCCATTTTCCGACTAAAAGCCAAAAGGTTTTTTACCAGATCGGACCCTCGTTTTCCGGCCTGAAAAATTTTGTTCAGGTGCGAAAAATCATCTTCGCCCTCCTTTTTGCCCAGAAGCATGAGTTCAGAATAGCCCAATACAACCTGAAGCAGGTTGTTGAAGTCGTGGGCAATTCCACCTGCAAGGGTCCCTATTGTCTCCATCTTTTGGGCCTGAAGGAGCTGTTGGGATAGCTGCAGCTGTTCCGTAACATCCCGCTCCATGGCGACAAAATTGATGATTTTACCGTCAGACCCTCTAACTGGCGAGATCGTCGCATCGACATAATATGTGGTCCCGTCCTTTTTCCTGTTATTAAATCTGCCGTTCCATACTTTACCGCTATTAATTGTATCCCAGAGGTTCTTCACGAATTCCGGATTATGTTCCCCACTCATGAAAATGCTGGTTCGCTCCCCGATTAATTCGGCCTTGCTGTAGCCTGAGATACTCTCAAGAGCGGGATTGACATATTGGATCACTCCCGCGGTGTCAGCGATAAGGACACCCTCCGCTGCCTGCTCTACAACGGTTGACAGCCTATGTTGAACCTCTTCCAGTCGCTTGCGCTTGGTGATGTCCTCGAGAAAGCCTTCCATAAGGCCGGTCCCCCCGGGTATCCTCCGGATAATCAGTCGGGTCAGGATCTTTTTATGGTCCTTCCGACAGTATTGAACCTCCGTCTCGAACCATTGGTCGTCTAAGGCCGAAAGTTGGTCGATCATCGTAGATCTCGATCCTGGGTCTACAAATATCGATTCCGCGATTGACGTCTGATTTACAGATGAAATCATCTCATCAGGGGAATTATAAGCGAATATACGAGCAAACGCAGGATTTACGTCAACCAGCTTTCCATCAATACTGGAACGAAATATGCCGATTGGCGCATTGATGAAAACAGTTCGATATTTCTCCTCACTTTTGCGTAATTCTTCCTCTGTTAGTTTACGATCTGTGATGTCGCTGCAGATACCCATTATACCAACGACTTGACCATCGTTGTCACGATAAGGAATTTTAAGAGTTTGAATCCACCGGTCCTGACCGTTCTCTGTGTACAATTCCTCAATATTTTTAGCCTTACCGCTCTTAATAACCTCACGGTCATCAACCAGATACTTTTCGGCAAGGTCTTTCGGATACAGGGCAAAGTCGTTAAGTCCGACAATCTGTTCAGGAATCATACCATGGTCATTTGCGTATTTTGTGTTACTGGATACATATACAGAATTGATGTCTTTGATAAAGATACGTTGGGGGAGATGCTCAACCAGGTTCCGGTAAAGGGATTCGCTTTTGACAAGTTCGCGCCGGTCCAGGAACTGTTTCTCGTAGTCCTGGAACAACAGGCAGATCAGCACCGTAGCCAACGGGTAAAGAGCAAGTATCGGCAGGGCTACTAGCTTTAGCATAGCTAAACCTGGGAACCCCAAAGTCAGAGGCATCAACCCCAGCATAATTACATGAACCAGCAGACCAAAGCCCCAGAGTTGGAAAATCCCCATTTGCCCCTTGCCAGTATTGCGCTTCCGGATAAAAAACAAAACCCCAAGCAGAGACGATTCCGCAATAACGAGAACTCCAAGCAAAGCGCCTGGACCCCCCAACCACCATCTGTAGACTGCGCAAATTGGAGCGGCAATGACTGCTACCAATGGTCCACCAAACAACCCAGCTACACTAAGTATGATCGAGCGACCATCGAAAAAAATTCCAGGCGTAACGTGATGGGGTGTCATCATGGCTACAATTCCAGCGCCACCAAACAAAAGGCCAAACAGCGCCTCAGACTTCACCTCATGACGCTGAAATCTGTTCATGACAACTTGATATGCCGCAGCAAGCGCCACAAGCATGGTCACATTTTGAATGAGGTTGATGATAATCATTTAGCAAGCGTTCATGAGTGTACGAGAGATTCTATCGTTTCAACGAGTTCCTGTAATCTAATAGGTTTCGACAAGTAAGCGTCCGTCCCGGCTTTCAGGCATTTTTCCTTGTCACCTGCCATGGCGTGAGCCGTGAGAGCTATGATAGGTATATGAGATGCTGTATCTTTTTCCGCTTCCCTGATAATCCTGGTCGCTGCGAGCCCGTCAAGTTCAGGCATCTGAATATCCATAAGAACAGCGTCAAATTTTTCGTGAGCAATTGCTTCCAGCGCTTCTTTCCCTGATTTGGCAAGCCTTACGGCATGGCCGACCTTCTCCAGTAGTCGGATGGTTAGTCTTTGATTAACCGGATTATCCTCAGCAAGTAAAATTTTTAAATGTCGTTTCACCGAAGGAACAAAGTGATCCGGCGCAGACACAGCAACAATTTTACGCGCGTGTCGTGAACTCAATACTGAAACAAGTTTATCAAACAATTGAGATTGCTTGATGGGCTTGACGATGTATTCAGATACGCCGATGGTTTTCAACTCTTCGAAATTGTCTGGTTTTCCCCCGGGACACATCATGACAATCGGGATATCGGCCGACAGCAAGTTACGCCTGATTTGACGGGCTATTTCTGTTCCATCCACTCCAGGCATTTTGGCATCAAGGAGAATCACTGAGAATGGTAAACCATCGGAGGCTGCCTGCTCCAGCAATTCGATAGTCCTGGCATTCTCG
>JBMFSZ010000314.1:0-4528 GCA_049967315.1 Desulfomonilaceae bacterium | reverse complement strand
GCGCAGGAGGAAACAGCCCGGACGAGAGGGCTTTTCCATTCAATAATCGAGAATCTACCCACGGGTGTCTTTGTCAAGGAGGCCGAGCGATTAAGTTTCAAAATCTGGAATAAGTCCTGTGAGGAATTGTATGGTTTCACGGCGGACAAGATGCTTGGCAAAACAGCCAGAGACATATTTTCAGCCGATGAAGCAGCAAGCTTCGAAGCTCAGGATCGATATGTCCTCAACACTGGAAGGCGCATCGAAATACGGGAACAGCAAGTCACCACTCCTGAAAAGGGAGTCAGAATTTTGCGTTCAAAAAAAGTCCCTATCATGGATCAGGATGGGAAACCCACTCACGTGGTTGGGATCTCAGAGGATATAACGGAACTCAAGAATGCTGAAAACGGTCTAGTCTCTGCTCTAGAGGCTGCGGAACAGGCCAGTCGCGCCAAAAGTTCTTTCCTCGCTAACATGAGCCACGAAATCCGTACGCCGATGAACGGCATCATAGGTATGACAGAACTTACTTTAAACACTGATCTCACCTCCGAACAACGTGAATACCTTGAAGCCGTAAAGATTTCAGGGGAATCCCTGCTAAGACTGATTAACGACATACTAGATTTTTCCAAAATAGAGGCTGGCAAGTTTGAACTCGTAAATATTGAATTCAGCTTACGTGATTCTATCGCTCAGGCTATGACGGCAGTGTCACTGGCAGCTCATTCGAAGGACCTTGAATTGGTCTATCATATCCCTCCTCAGATTCCTGATATTCTCGTGGGTGACCCGGGCCGCCTCAACCAGGTCCTCATTAACCTTTTAGGTAACGGTATCAAGTTCACACATACTGGAGAAATTGCTCTTGATGTGCAGTCGGAATCCGAAACTGAGGACAGGGTTAGTCTGCATTTTGTCGTTCGTGATACCGGCATAGGTGTGCCTCCCGAAAAACGTGACAAAATATTCAATGCATTTGAACAGGCGGATGGATCAACCACCAGGAAGTACGGTGGCACCGGGTTGGGCCTGGCCATTTCAGCCCAACTTGTTCAAATGATGAACGGACGGATTTGGTTGGAGAGTGAATTGGGTAGAGGAAGCACGTTTCACTTTACGGCCAGGTTCGGGCTCAGTTCTGGACCATTGCGACGGGACAATCCGATGGATCTCTCGGAGTTTAAAGGTTTGAGAGTCCTGATTGTAGACGACAATGCGATGAACAGATTTGTTCTCAAAGAAATACTGACCTATTGGGGCATGGCCCCTGTGACAGTGGAAAGCGCTTCTGAAGCTCTGGAAACCATGCAGGACTCTCTAAGGGTCGGGAAGCCGTTTTCCCTCGTTATACTTGATTACCTCATGCCCGATGTGGATGGCTTTGAGTTGGCCGAACGAATAAATGAGGACCCGAATTTATCGGGGGTAACCATGATCATGCTCACATCCGCTGGCCAACGAGGAGACGCTAGTCGGTGCCTGAAGCTGGGAATCAAGGGTTATTGCTTAAAACCGGTCAAGCAGTCAGACTTGTTTGAAATAATTTCCTCATCTTTAAACAAATCACCTGTCGATCAAATTAGACCCACCCTCGTGACTCGACATTCGTTAAGGGAGGGTAAAAGGCGGCTCCGTGTCCTTCTTGCGGAAGATAATGCAATAAATCAAACTTTGGCCACAAGGATTCTCGAAAAGATGGGACATGCAGTAACTGTGGCGAAAAACGGAATAGAAGTTTTGGATGCATGTGAACGAGATCGCTTCGATGTGATCCTTATGGACGTGCAGATGCCAGAAATGGATGGATTTGAAGCCACCAGGCTTATAAGACAAAAGGAAAGGGGGACAGCGACCCATATCCCTATTATAGCCATGACAGCGCATGCCATGGCAGGAGACAGGGAAAGGTGTCTTGCCGAGGGTATGGACGGCTATGTCTCAAAACCAATTAACGCCGAGGAACTTGTCGGCAACCTCGAAAAACTGACGGACAAACGTCAGAATTTTTTTGATACGAAGGAAATGGCATCGGAAAGTTCTCAAGTTGTCGACAGAACCAAATTGTTCTCAAGAGTCGGACATGATGTAGAACTCCTGAAGGAACTTGTGGATTTGTTCCTCGATACGGGAGGCAGCTTATTGTCTCACGTGGAACGTTCGGTCAACCAGCTAAACGCTGAAGCCATCGAACGGTCGGCGCACGCGATCAAAGGGGCGTTAGGTAACTTTGCAGCCGACAGAGCGTTCGAAGCTGCCCTGCGACTGGAAACGATGGCAAGAGAAGGTTCACTCAAACATGCAGCCAGTGCATACAAGGACCTTGAAAGAGAAATCAACCTTTTTACCGATTTTCTCGTTACACTCAGGAAAAACAATTTTCAGGATATACGGTCATATAGCGGATAGACCCCACATTTGAAATGTAAAACATCAAGTCTCCGGTCGGGTCATTGCACACATTTAAACATGCGACACGGTCCTGTTCCGCCTCACGGGCTTCTCGATGAATTGGTAGAAACGTACACTAAAGGCTACAATTGAAGCCCAGCGACAAAAGGGTAACGACAAATTGTGGCTTCCGGTAACTGTGCCACGAGGCTTAGCCTGGGTTAGACACAATGGCAGAAATCAAGACTTGAAGCTGAAATAGCTCTTGGTTCCCGGGTCATGCTTCTTGGTGAATTTTCCCATGGATTCAAGGAATTCATTTTTTTCCGGTACTGTTCATTTCCTGCTGCCATTTCTGCCAATATCTGCGTTCACACTTTTGAACACACATGTTCTGGAGCTGCCAGAACCTATCGCCCCCAAACCCCTCACCAAGACCTGGGGTATCACAGCGATTCAGGCACTCGGTCCTCTCCTGTTCGAGGGTTTCATGAGAAATGCTGGGCGTTACGAATACCCCAAAATTCGTAAACATGATTGCCAGAAACATTGCTCCTGTAATCAGAGGGTAACTCCTTGTTGTCATGAAATTTTTCCTTTCTGAGGAAGTTGCGACTTATCTCTTAAAATTAGAAAACTGTCTCCAGTTAATGTTTCATCACGGTCAAGTGGAAAAGTGGCATAAACCATTACACCTCTTGGTGAAACCATATGACGCTGTTGCGTGTCGATCCCAACTTTCGGCGCTCAAGTCCACCCGTCGGGGGATAAATGCCGACCATCTCATAAAAAATGAATTGCGGACAAAAGCACTTTTTAATTTCATAACGCATAATCTGCCTAGAGGCATCTTCAACAAGGATTCCAAAAAATGGGGTTCGAGGCTCAGGACCAATTAGTCCTCAAGAGTGTGCGACTCATTCAAGTTAGTTTTCAGCAAGTCGCCACTCCTGAATGTCCACTTCTGCAAACCCTTTTTGTTTTCAGATTTTTCAATTTTTTCTTGAACTAGCCTCAGTTCTTGGGTACCTTTGCCATCTCCTTATCCAATCGGTCCCAGAACTTATCTTCACATCTCTGAGAGCACGCTGCCCGGAGCTGCCACACGTTATTGCCTCCGTAAAACATCAAGTCTCCGGTCGGGTCATTGCACACATTTAAACATGCGACACGGTCCTGTTCCGCGCTTCCATAGGAAATTCCCGGAACGACAACAAAACTGAAAGTCGTCAAGAGTATGGCCATGAACATGATACCAGCAACCAATGCATAATTTATGTTTATCATCTCCAGGGCTCCTTTCTCTGAGCTAATACTGCTCTTGCAGCTATAGACGCTGTTTCGAATATAAAGTTTCTAGACGAGGCGTACCTGTTCGAGGCGCTCTGGTCTGCGTACAAGAACGCGCAGCTTTCCTGAGGTCTTCCCGCATATGTTGGTAGTTTAAACATTAAAAAAGGGTTCCGATACCTCTGTGTCAGTGCGCCTTTCTGCAGGCTGGTAACCTTTGCATCCTTTTTCCCGTTAGGGTGTCTACGATACTAAGATTTGTCACTGTTGCCGAAACGGATGCCAGTTAGGAAATTTGCCAGCAATCTACGCAGTAAGAGACAGGTTCAAAACAAATTTTATTCAACCCAACGGGTGATCGTGAATCCCGACACCTGTTCCAGTTCCCGGATTTCGACGTAACTTTTTTGACGATAGATGACCACAAGTTCGGTAAGGAGAATTAGCATGAAACCAATTAGTCTACTCTCTGCGTTTGGAATTTCCGTCTTTTTAGTGGTAGTGCTGATGGTGTCCAATTTTGCCGTGGCTGGACCAGAAACTCTTTTATCCACGCATCCTTTTTCGGGGGTTTCAGTTCTACCTGTTTTTCATGGTGGTCATGGAGGCGGCGGGCATTTCGGAGGGCATGCTGGTGGCCATTATGCCGGGGGCGCTCACCACGGAGGAGGATTTCATCACTCGGGTCGGGGTATGTACAGGAATAGGGGAAATTATATTCGTCACCCTGGGGGCTTTTTTTGGAGCGATATAGAAGTTGATGGTTATCCCTGCGTATGGAATGGTTATCGCTACAAGTGTTACGACGTTGATGACGATGACTACGATTATATTAATGGTCCAAGAAAAAAGGACAGTGGTT
>JBMFSZ010000313.1:0-4550 GCA_049967315.1 Desulfomonilaceae bacterium | reverse complement strand
CTGACATCGGGATGGAGACCCGGCGGAGGTGGGGTTTCAAAGGCTAGTTAAAAAATTTGTCCCTGGGAGATGTTTCATGAAATAGGCGTCCGGGAAACCCTTTTGCGATGTCCCGAAGCGTCTATACTCAGAAACATTCTCCCATTCTGGAAACTCGAATCATTCTGAAAGCAGGGCCTGAAGAAGGGGATCGTTCTATCTTGAAAAATTGACTTCCCTTACCGTTGAACCAGCGCCGTTTCTATCAACATGCTCGAAAAGATGAGCCGCTTCTTGTTCCAGGGCCTTCCACCTGGCTTCCTGCCTCACCTGTTTTTCTATCAAAAGTTTTTCAGCGTGATCGATTTGCGCCCCCATTCTTTCGTCGCCGGCGCTTGCCAGGGAACTGATTCCAAACAAAATTACCATTGCCATGATTAATATCAGGTATCGCATTGCTTTCGCCCTCCATTTCAAGATACGTTTTAAGGCCTTTGTCAGTGGAGAAAATTTAATCGCGCCGATTCACGGTTTCTTCCGTCCCGCGTACTTTCCACCTCCTCTCGAGGCGTCGATCCAGTATCCATTGATTGAAGAATTTACCCACTTCAGCCTTGAGACTCGCTCGTTGATCCTGCTGGTATTGAGGTCCAGTCAGCATCTGTTCATAAGTTCGCTGTACCTCCCACAAATCCGGCTCTGACGCGATGGCCGTGGTAGAAATACACACTGTTAATACAATTAGGAGTGTAAATATTAATTGGCTCATCGTATAAGGCCTCGCTCATCAAGAAAGCGATGGTTACTGTGGGTTAAGCGTACAACGATATTGTCATCTTCCAACTACATCTTGTGGAGGGTTGGACTCCCGCCCGGCATCGGTAAGCCGGGAGACAGGAGCTAACTCTAAACAAAGCGTCAACTAAATACAAACAATAAAAACCTTTTCACAGTTAAATCGTGAACAAGGTTATAATTTCAAAAGATCACCACCCATTTCGGGAATGGCGTTCACTGTATATATTAATATTACAATAAATGCAGATTTAATTAAACACTTTTTTTTGTCTTTTTTCAATATTCATGATTCTCTCGCCATGTATTCCCGGTAGAATTTCACAAAATAGTCCACTCCAGACCAGAGGGTTAGCGCCAACGCTACGTAAATAAGAATGGTACCGATTAAATGAAAGTCAATCGTCACAAAGAAATGATATTTATAATGAATCATTAAAGGGATCACGGCCGCAAACTGGAAAAAGGCTTTCCACTTACCGATACGACTAGGTTTTAGAGTTGAATCCCAGGACTTGCTTGTAGCCCGCAAAGCGCTGACCGCTACTTCCCGACTTATGATAAGCATGACTATCCACGCGTCAACCCTATCAAGGGCTATGAGCATTATTAACGCGGAGGTGACTAGCACCTTGTCGGCTATCGGATCAAGAAACCTACCAAATGAAGATTCTACCTTCAGTCGACGGGCTATAAATCCATCGAAGAAATCGGTCAGCGACGCCAAAAGGAAAATGATGGCGGCTAACGCGGACGGAAGTCGCCCGGGGAAAAATAGCAGAATGACTATTGGTGGAACTAGCGCAAGTCGCCCTAATGTTAAAAAATTTGGCAGATGCTTCTTCATTAATGTTTTTTCGAACTTCGGGAGGACCCTATAGACTTCAAGGTCTCCCAGGGATAAATGCCGGTCGTTGAATGTTCAACCGGCAAGAAAACTTCAAACCTTGAACCCCTACCAGCTTCTGATGACACCGTTACTGCGCCCCGGTGCTCTTCAAGCAGAAGATGCACCTTACTCAATCCCATACCGGCGCCTACTGTTTTGGAAGTAAAAAACGGATTGAATATCTCCGAGACATCATCTGCGTGTATACCGACCCCGCTATCCGCAAAAGTCACGGAGACCCCGTATTTTAGCTCCTTTATGCTTACCTTCAGTCGACCGCCGTTGGGCATGGCTTCGTAAGCGTTGCGTATCAAATTGTAAAATACTTCTTCTATCGCTGCCGGATCGACCTGAGCTATAGTTTGCCTTTTATGCGGCAAAATACTAAAGGTAACCTTCTGAGCCAGTTCACCAGAAATTTCACCAAGAACCCTATCCTTAGCCTGTTCTATCAGAGGGACAATATCTGTTCTTACAAAATTAAATTTGTAAAATTTCGAGAAACGAACAAATTCCTCAATATCCTTGACCATTTTCTCAAGGCGACCGACATCATTGAGGATAATTTCAGCGTACCTGGCCACAGAGGTCTCTTCCGCTGTTATCTTACGCAACCTCAGAGCAAACCCTCCGAGAGAAGTGAGGCAATTTCGCACTTCGTGGGCCACGCCCTCAACGACCCTTCCAAGAGAGGCCAACTTTTCTGATTGCTTAAGGCGCTGTTCAACCGCGTAAAGTCGGGTTAATTCACCAACCACCACGACAATACCACGGGCTCGATTATTTTCCTTTATGATGGACGTAGAAAGGTAACCAGGGAATGTACTATTATCTTTTTTTCTGAAAAGAAATTCCCCTTCCACCTTGCCATCCCGTAAGGTATCCCTGATGAGGTCCCGATGCAGAAGTGTTCTGGTTTCCCCTTTAACCAGTAAATGAATATCCCGGTCTCTTATTTCTTCAAATGTGTAACCCCATAATTTGGAGGCCGCTCTGTTAATCGATTGAATCTTCCCGGCCAAATCTGTTGTAATCAGCGCTTCATTAATTATTGTAGTCAGATGAGCGAGATATTTTTCACCCCTACTAATTTGTCTCCTAAGTCTAACGTTCTCATCGCCGAACCTACGATTTTCGAGGAGCTTCTGAGCCAGCTCCACTCCTTGTTCCGTAGCGAAAGGTTTGGTCAGATAGTCTTCCGCTCCCAGTTTCATGGCCTGGACACCGAGCTGGGGACTATCGGCTGAAGACATCACTATCACAATCGATCTTGGCAGTTTTTCCTTTGCAAAACGCAGGTTTTCCAAACCATCAATCTTGGGCATGTGCACGTCTATCAGCGCTACATCCGGCTTTTCCTTCAGAAGCAAATTCCTGCAATCCGAACCGTCGAACGCCTGAAAAACCTCGAACCCGTGCTCTTCAAATACGTCCTTTAGCGTGTCGTTAAGGATTCTGGAGTCTTCAGCGATCAGTATAGTAGGATTTTGAGGCCCGGCAGCCATTTTTAGATACCACAGCTATTTATTGACGAAACGTTTGCGACAGTCATCGGAACAAAAATAATAGGTTTCCCCATCAACTCTGAGGCTTTTGGCGTCCCTAGCGAGAATATAAGTGCCGCACACAGGATCTTTAACCATCTGGTTTACGCCTGGAGAATCTGGCTGTCTTCCTAAGACGCCCCTGTCCGGACCCACGCCAAGAGCTACCAGCGCCCATCTGAGGGCTCTGTAAACAATGTATATCCAGAGGACAGTAAACAGTAGCCGTAACAATTCAGATTACCTCGCGAAGTTCCACGGATTTCAATAGGCGGACCCCATTTTTTTCTTCAGGAACCAGGGCATCGAGCATTTTATTTAACGAAATTCCCAAAACAGGATGAATAAATTCCGGGGCCAGTTCTACCAAAGGCACCAGCACGAAACCCCTGTCATTCATCCTTGGATGAGGCACTTCAAGTGTTTTGGACCAAAATGATTTGTCTCCGAACAATAGTAGATCAAGATCTATTTTTCTCGAGCGGTCACTTTTGTGGCATCGATTTTTTCCCAATGACCGCTCGATTTTTCTCAGGTGGTGTATGAGTTCAAACGGTGAGAGTGAAGTCTGGACCTCCAGGACAGCGTTAAGAAATTCAGGACCGTCATCCCGAAGGCCAACCGGATCAGTCTCATAGATACTGGAGGTCTTTGTTACAGAAACATTATCCAGGGCATCGATTTTTTCAATCGCCCTGTAGAAAGTGTCTTCCGGGTCTCCCAAGTTGGCTCCGAAACCAACGTATGCTATTGAGATCATTGATCCCAGCTTTTGATTGTGTTCACAAGGGACCCTATACCCTCCACTCTTACTTCTACCACATCACCGTGGGCCATTGGGCCTATACCGGAAGTGGTACCGGTGGCTATTACGTCACCAGGGTAAAGTGTCATTACACTTGTGATAAATTCAATGAGTCTAAAACAATTGAAAATAAGGTTTGATGTCCTTGAGGACTGCTTTGTTTGGCCGTTCAAAAGTAAATCGATTTTAAGATCTGAGGGGTTGAGATCGGTTTCAATCCACGGCCCAATTGGACAAAACGTATCGAAACTCTTCGCCCTGGTCCACTGACCGTCCTTCTTTTGCAAATCCCGGGCGGTCACGTCATTAAGGCATGTGTAACCAAGAATAACTTTGGAGGCCTCACTCTCCGAGACGTTTTTAGCTTCCTTGCCGATAACTATGGCAAGTTCCGCTTCATAATCAACACGTGTGCTCTGCGATGGCATAACAACGGTGTCGTTTGGCCCAATCACGCTTGAAGAAGGTTTAAGAAATATTAACGGCTCTTCGGGGAGTTTCATTTTAAGCTCCGCGGCGTGATCCTTGTAGTTTAAAC
>JBMFSZ010000312.1:0-4560 GCA_049967315.1 Desulfomonilaceae bacterium | reverse complement strand
CCAAAGGCCCTCCCGGCTCCGTAGATAGGTTTCTGGCTCCCAGCTTTTCAGCGAGATCTATACACCGAAGAGTATAATCAATACGCTTTCCCCTTAATGCTGGATCCTTCTCGATCCAGGACGGGTGATAGGTGTCTCCATCAGCATGGTGCATAAAAGCATTTATATTCGAAATGCCGAGCCCATTGTCAGCCAGGACGTTCCGAATTTCATTGATGTCCAAATCTGTTAATTGGAGTGGAAATGCATGCGGAACGTCCGCCATAATTTCTATTCCTTCGTACCCCAAACTTGAAATGATTCTGATAGTCTCCACAAGATCATGTCTAAGAAAAGCATTAGAACTGAAAGCAAACTTCATTTTTTTACCTCAGGAATTCAAAGGACTGACGGGCCGCTTCAGTCGGTTGGTCTGTATAGGTGTAAAGCTCTACTGTAACAAATCCTTTGTAATGATTGTCCTTTAACGCTAATAAAAGCTCCCCGAAATTCATGTCTCCTGTGCCGGGTATGAGGTGATAGTGTTTCCTGCCACGTATATCTTCAATATGAACGTGAAACAGTTTTCCGGCAAGACTTGAAATTACCTTTCTTGGATCTTCACCCAGAACATGACTGTGTCCGAGGTCAAGGTTTGCGCCGAGGGATGGCGATTTGATCTCTTCCAAAAGCTGAGCTAGTTCATCGTAACATTCCACTAAGAGGCCGGGCTCATATTCTATGCCTATACAGACAGACTTTTTTTCAGCGTAATCTGCTAGCTCTGCCAAGGATTTTTTGAGAAGAGCCATGGAGCTTGTAGGCTGAACCCCAGCAACGCAGCGTCCCGAGGTAACACTCACACAGGGTGATCCTACAAAGGCTGCCAGGTCAACGCACTTCATGGAATAGTTGAGCCTCCATTGCCTCAAATCATGATCCGGATTGGCAAGTGACGGCTCAAAAAGCGGCTCCCAGAAATCCCTGCCATAATACCCCATGGCCGTATTCGCGTTTACATTGGCAACCTTGAGGCCAGTTTTCTCGATCACAGAACAAAGGTTTTCCAGATCAGCAACTGACAATGAATCAGCATATAGATGCGGAGCGTCAGCAAGTAACTCGACGCCCTCATATCCAATTTCTGCTATTTTCTTGAGCGCCTCGCTCACTGGATAACGTACAAACGCATTACAACTGAATGAGAGTCGGACATCACCCATTTTAGCCTTTCATTCTTTTCTTTGCCCAATCTCCAGCGTAGTCTAAAAGCAGTCGAAACTGTTCGTGGAGACTGTGCTCTTCAGCCCCAATTGGGTCCTTAAAATATGATGCAAGGTGAGGCATCAGTCCAGACTCTCCTCTCCTGTGTGCAAACTCAGCAAAACGCACAAGGTCTAAAACCAATGGCGCGGCAAGTATTGAATCGTAGCCTTCCCAAACGAACTGCAGAGACATTTTCGTGTCAAGAAAGCCTTTAAAGTGAATGAAATCCCAGGCCGTTTTCCTGTCATCCAGAGAAGGCACGTAGTTTATATGAACCTGAGAATGGGGCGAATAACCCAAAATTTTCCCGAGTACCGAGTCTTTGCTCCTGATTTTGGATTCCCTATTTTCCTCACAATCAAGAATATGGCCGTCCATGTTACCCAAAATATTGAAGCCTTCCCAACTTAATATCTCCAAACTCCTGTATTTAAACATGGGGGCCAAAGCTGATTTCACGAGAGTCTCACCGGTCTTGCCATCATTCCCCATTACAGGTATGCCCTTACTCTCGGCCAACTTTACAAGAGAGGGAAAAAGGGCTCCATTTGACGGTGTAAAGTTTATGTATGGGCACCCTGAAATTATGGCGGCATAAGAATATATCGTGCTCCCTCTAAGAGAATTTGTCTTGTTTTTGTCGAGGCAATGTTCCAGCGCAGTTGGATCATGGTGAACATCAGTTAATTCCAGGGGCGGTTCTGTAGAAGCCAGATTTACAATTATGACTTTGTCCAGGTCGTTAGAGTCCTTAAAATGATTTATCTGCCTAACTATTTCACCAATTTCTTCCCGAACATGATCGCGACTCGCGCTTACGGTGGATGAGAGCCCTTCTATGGCTTTACCGCAGTTGAACGATGTCCCTTGACAAATGCGTCCTTGAATCTGTTCAAGTTCTACATCAATGAGTCGTAAAATTGATGCGTCGATCCCTCCTATCTTCTTAATGGCATCATTGGCAAGTTCGGTAATTTGTCCAGAACGAATGTCGCAGCCACCAAACTCCATTGCTTCGATCGGCAGAAGCCCCAATTCACTGAACGGTTCATTCGCCGTTATCATGCCTGTCATAGGACTCAAACCTTTTCTAATAAGCAAAGCGCCCAACATCACAGTGACAGAGATGGATCCAAAAGCTCCTATTAACCAGACCCCAATTTTTTTCATTCGGTTTTTATACCTTTCCAGATTTTCCTACGTCTGTCATGTTTGAAGATTCATCGCATCGTATCAACAACCGGGCGATCGGCATCCAGGATCTGTTTTAGACGTTTGAGAATTGAAAGCATCATCACGCCTGCGCCAAGCGCAATAACGGCAATCATCAGAAAAAAGTTTGTTTTGGCCATTTCATCCCAGAAGTGCCCGAGATACCCGGAGGCAAAATTTCCGGCGAACGATGAAAGGAACCAAATTCCCATCATCATAGAGACCATACGTTTGGGAGACATTTTAGTCACTAACGAAAGTCCTATCGGGGCAAGGTACAACTCTCCCATCGTGGCGACAAGGTTAAATGCCACCAGCCAGGAGATACCCACCGCAGACCCGTCAATTTCATGTAACCACGCAGCAGGAACCATGATGAGAAATCCGATTCCCAACAAAAAACAGCCTATCGCCATTTTCAATATCGCAGAAGGTTCTCTGTTTTTCCTCGACTGCCACGCCCAAAGGCCCGTTACGAGGGGTGTAAACAAAAAAATTAGAGCCGGATTCAGAGCCTGAAACCAGGTAGCCGGGAGCTCCCAACCTAGTATTCGGCGATCAGTGTACGAATCTGCCCAAAGCGCCAGAGTATTACCCTGCTGTTCGTAAGCAGACCAGAAAGCTATTGTTACCAGGCCTATGGCTGTAAGGGCCAACAAATTGTCTCTTTCCAGCCGACTTTGATTTTCATTAATTTCAGTTTTAGATTTTCCTTGTCTTAGAACTATTTCCGGGGCAAGCCATCTTTGTCCAAAGAGATAAATTATAAGACCGATTACCATCCCTACCCCAGCGGCCTCGAAGCCATAACTCCAGCCGTACAACTCCCCCAATGAACCGCAGACTAGAGGGGAGAAAAAGGCGCCAACGTTTATGCCTACATAAAAAATGCTAAAAGCCCTGTCTAAACGGTGATCCGTTGGAGCATACAGGTCGGCCACCTGAGTTGAAATATTGGGTTTAAAAAAGCCGTTGCCTATTATCAGAAAAAAAAGGGCGTAGAAAAAAAGGGATTCTTTTGCCATCATGAATTGTCCAAATGACATCAACACCGCGCCTACAGCTACAGCCTTGCGTCTACCGAGAACCCGATCGGCTATTATTCCCCCAAAACATGGCGAAAGATAAACAAGACCAGTATATAGACCGTAAATATGGGAAGCGAAAGCGTGGTTAAACATGAGTTGCTTCACCATATAATAGATCAGCACGGATCTCATGCCGTAGTAGGAAAACCGCTCCCACATTTCTGTTAGAAATAGTATGAAGAGGCCCTTCGGATGGCCCCACAATTCATTACCAGATGTGATACACTTACTGGAAATTCTAGAGGAATCCAAATCGAACAGATCTTTCCTAAGTCAGCTTCTTAAAGAAGCAACTGAAAATAGTCTATAGTCTTGGTCTGAAACTTAAATTTCGAGGGTCGTCATTTTCAGTAACTGGTCTTTCAATTCCAAGGGGACGGTTTCATTAGCGCATTCGATAACTACACTAGGTCTGCCCCCCAGAACTTCATAAGCACGATTCAGTGTTCTATCATCCCATATTTTATTAACGTCATCTCTTTGGAATTTTTCCGTCACGATCGCGTCAATCAACGAACCTAGCATACTGACAACCCATCGATTTGCCATATTGACAACAAATTGTGAGCCGTTGGGATCATTGAACCAATTCAACTGAAAGGATGGGGTTTCTAGCCTGTTTAGCATCAACCAGGCCAACGAAACCATGTCATGGGCAACTACTGATTCCGAGCTCATGACCAACCCCACAGGAGGCTCAGTCACATATCCCTTGTCTGGTCCGTAAGCGGAAAGAACCTTGTCAGCGACCGAAACCACCAATCGCTGTTTGGTAAGTAGAGTGCCCACGGTGTTTCCTTCGGCTGTTTTTTCATATAGGTACCCAGCTTCCTTGTGATACTCCAGACGCGTATCAGTTCGCCAGTACCCGACCGCTGCTTTCAGGCCGAGTGTGCTACCGGCAAGCGTGTGGCGTCCACAACGTGGCATCAGTATAATGTGGTCCATTTCTCGCAGGATAGCTGGCATCATCAGCCCTCTTTTCCAGTGCGATCCTGGAGCAGGGTAGTCCTCG
>JBMFSZ010000311.1:0-4579 GCA_049967315.1 Desulfomonilaceae bacterium | reverse complement strand
CAGGCAGCCCCAGCCCCTTCTCTCAAAGAAAGAGTGTTTTCCCTATTCCCGTCAGAAATTACAAAGAACCTCATTGAACTTGACTACAGCTTCGACAGCGTATCTTTAGCGGGCTTCGTGGCAAGGCCACCGTATACTCGCTCTTCCATGCGTTACATGTTCACCTTTGTTAACGGCAGACCTGTGAAGGACAAGTTGGTCAATTCATCAATAATCAAGGCTTTTGCAAATCTGGTAGAGCGTGGCCGGTATCCTGTGGCTATAATTTGCATCAAAACCCCTCCTGATGAAGTTGATGTAAATGTGCATCCTCAAAAGGCAGAAGTGCGATTTCTGAGACCTAGCATAGTTTCTGGGATAATCATTAAAGCCCTGAATGAAGCCATGATCAGAGCAGCCTCAAACCATTCCACACAATTGAGGGACAGCTCAACATCGAGCGAGCTTGCGCCAAGTTTGTCCGATTACTTTTGTCAGAAAGAGAACCATCCTAGTAGTTCTGAAGTCATTGAAGGGGCTAATAGGGAAAGTTTTGCTTTCTCTCAACCGGACTTTACAAGTCAAAAAAGCGCCGGCAACCAGCATAAATTGACAGAATTAAGCTTCCTGGGTACGCTTCCAAACTCGTTTGTCGTACTTCACGACGAACAGGGACTGGTTATTCTAGATCACCACGCAGCCCATGAAAGAATCATATATAATCGTTTGTGCAGTTTGAGCGGGAGGGATCCTAATGTGGAATCCCAAGACCTGCTTGACCCTACGGTGGTTGAACTTACAGCATTAGAGTCGGAGACATTGAGGGAACATCTAGAAATTTTAAGTTCGGCCGGTTTTGTGTTGGAAGAGTTTGGGCAAAATTCTTTCCTGATTCGCTCAGTTCCCACTTGGGTCGAAACAGGGGATTTATCAAGCCTGATCAAAGATTTTGTTGACTCCGCATTACAAACTGGCGTCAAAAGCGATCCTGAAACTTTAAGGAAAGATCTTTTCAGGAACCTTGCTTGTAGCGCCGCCATAAAAGCAAGCTCCAGTGTCAGCCCTTCTGAGGTCAAGAATCTGCTAATGGAGCTTGATACCACAGATGGACCATCATATGTTTGCCCGCATGGCCGGCCAATATTCGTTCGTATCTCATTTAACGAGTTAAAACGAAGACTGGGCCGCACGTAATTTTCCTGGAGCGGTCGGTCAACATTAACTAATAAAGAACAAGTTTTACAGGTCTGGCAAGGTTAATATACACCCCATTAGGGCTTTGACCGCGTGTCGTTGTGCCGACATACATTTTGAGAGTATCAGCAAGTTTGGCCACACTGGAATTCAATAGCCGGACACAACCGTGAGATTGGGCTGAGCCAACACTCCATGGAGAATCTGTTCCATGAATACGGTACGTGCCTGTATCTACAAGTTTCATACCAGGAGCAACGATATCCAGCTCGCAACTCGCGTCATCACTTTTTGGAGGGGGGCCTATCTGTTCTTTTCTGAAAAACGGCATCATACGGCCTCCATAAACTGAATGACTAGGAGCCTGACCATAAGCCCAGTCCCTGTCTCGAGGAGGAATCCATAGAGGTTTGTCGTCAAAGATACGCGTAATGTAGAAAGATCCCCTCGGTGTGGGATATTCCGATGACCCCAAGCCTGCTTTGCATGAAAAAAGCTCTGTCTTGTTACCTTCGTCGTCTATTCCGTAAAGCTTTACCGTATATCTGGCTTTCTCCACTTCTATCCGAAAATTAGAATATAGATAAACAGGATCTTCTACCTTTTTTCCAACTTCTTTCAGATGATCTGCGGAATCTCTACTGGCTGAATATTCTGACCTCGGAGTATTTGGTCCGGGACCAGTCGACGCCATTTTGACTTTCTCTTCCGGGACCGATCCTGATTTTAAAGCGTCATGTGATGACAAGTTTTCTGTTTTTGATTTGTTAGCTGAGGTTTTCTTCATGGGAGAGCGAACAGACCTGTCAATTTCGTGAACCCTGGTTAACGTGGAGGGGGTTAGAGCCGAATGCCCAATATCGTTGCCCCACTTGTATAGATGAGACTGACCGTCAGTCCGTCGCTGATCAACTATCTCAGAAGGGTCCCCAAAAGAAAGGATCCTGTCCGTTACAAAGGTATTCATGCTCGCTTCTGCAGTTGACAGGAATGTAATTGCAGATAACAAGACAACCCAAATCCGTGACCAATTCCAGGAACGTGACAGTTTTGGCTCCATCCATAAACTCCGTCTTTAAGCCTGATTTCATTTTTTCATCGTGGTATTGGATCAGCCGCGCTGATATGTGTTCATAGCATTATGAACTTATAGAAAAACGTTTAAATGTCAATGGTGAACACCTCTAACCAAACATTGGAAAATTAGGACTTGTAACTTAAAGTGCGTGGGATTAATTTTTGTAGTGTTGAGGCAATGGACCATATTTTAAATTAATGCGATATTAGAGTCCGGAAGGAGCACTTATGAAGAGATTCATCAAAGCGCCCATGCAGACCAATCTGCGACGCGTGCCACCTAAAAAACAGTTCGAGGGGTTTAAAGCCACGGAGTTATATTGCCCTAACTGCAAGGCATCTATGCGAGTCAGGGAGAGACTGTTACTCGTACTGCCGGAAGGTGACAAATATGAATATATCTGCGCCCGATGTGGAGCATCCCTCGGAGACCGCATTGTCAGAGAAGCTCCGAAACCAGCTTTGATAATCTGATCTGGCCAGATAAAAAATTCAAACCATTTTGGGGAAACTTGGCGGATTTGAGAGATTGAGCATCACCGTTTGCCGTCAGTAGAACGTGAGACATCAAAAAAATAATAGAGGCCGGGCATGCCCACTATGAAACAAATCAAAAAGGACAAAATCCTTATCAATACAGTAGCCATCACCGCCGCGCCAGTATCAAGGCCCAAAAGGCGCGGCGCCTGAATTGTAACGGCATCGAAGACCCCTATGGAACCTGGGGTTATCGGTACAAGATTCGCCACCCCCCCCAAACTGGAGATTACAACTGTAGACACAAAACCGAGCGGTTTGCCGATTGCGATATAAATTACATAGAAAGCTACGGTTTGTAACAGGGTTATCAATATGATAGAAATGATAATCTTGCTGAGGAGTTCCCGGTCTTTTGACAGATTAATCCAGGAATCATTCAATCGATTTAAAAAAATCAGCATCCTCGAGGAACCCAAGTTTTTTAACCGGGGCGGGAAAGCTGTCAGATAAACACTCCCAATTACGATAGCAACCGAAACTGCAGTTAGCCACGGTTCAAAGATTCCTAGACGGAACGTAAGAAACAAAAGCGAAGCCAGACTCATTACCCCGCTTACCAGTCCTACGAGAATCGCAGTCCCGCCGAAAATGACCCCAAATTTGTGAAAATTCAGCCTATATTTCTTTTTTAAGTAAATAGCTAATCCGCCGGATCCCCCGCGCATAGGTATCAAAAGGTTTCCAAGCATCATGCCATGCGTCATAAATACTAGTTCAAAAAATGGCACTTTCACTCCGAATTTCTTCAGAAACAGATTCATCTGGTAACAATTTAAAAGGAACCCCAAGAAGAGGAAAAATCCAGCCATAATTGTTTGAAAAAGGGAAAACTCCCAAAGACGCCGAAAGTCAGTCCAGTGGGAAACGAGGTAGTAGCTTATGAGAACAAAAAAAGATAAAACGACGAGTAGACCAATAATCCACTGCCGTCGTTTTGACAATTCATTAGTTAGGGGTTTCTTGCTGGGGAAGTCTAATTTGAAGTCAATCATTTAATAGGATCTTGCTCAATAGAGATCTATGCGGCCTCCTCACCACCGGATTCTTTCTTTTTCAGCCAAAAAGGCGCCATAAGGTTTCTCATTCTCGTCGTTGTCGTTCGAAGCCATTGGTCGGTAGGCATTCTACCACCAACAATTCGACTGCGAACTTCATCTATCATTGGATGTTGTGGGTATTTTTCCTTGAAAGCTTGATAAACTTCAGCAAATTCTTGGAATGCGGTTTTCATAACTTTCTCCATCTCATGTAATCATTAACTCTTTTTATTAATTTTAGACACAATTTTTTATTTTAAGTTTCAAATTATTATACGTTAAATATAATTTACAATATTATATATAATTAAAGTTATGGCCGACATCTCGAAATCTCAAATCGATCCATGATGGCCGCTTTTCGAAAAAAAATTATTAATGCTCTCCAATAATTTCATATAATGCTGGATTGAACCCTAAGATCAAAAATTGTTATCCCCAACGGCGCTTAATCATGAACAAACATATTTCATACTGGAACCCATATCTGGAAACCCTTTCTCGTGAACGGCTCGAAAAACTTCAGTTTAAAAAGTTCAAGCGCATACTGAAATGGGCTTATGAGCATTCCCGTTTCCACCGAAACCTATATGACACAGCTTCGATCGATCCGGAGAAAATAAACAGTTTTGAAGACATTCGTAAGGTCCCAAAAGTTGAAAAAAGCATGATGAAGCCGATTCAGCGGAAAGAACCATTTCCTTACGGAGATGCGCTATGTGTTCCGCTCGAAGTAGTGACCTGTTTTCGGC
>JBMFSZ010000310.1:0-4591 GCA_049967315.1 Desulfomonilaceae bacterium | reverse complement strand
CTCTTTTTAGTCTGTATTTCTCCCAGTTTCTGTGAGCGTCTCCTCCAGTCTGGATCAGCCACATTCCGCACATACGGTTTGATGCCTTGATATTGACTCTATTTTGAGAGAAGTTTTCCCGTCCCGTGTCCGGATCCTTTGTTACCCATAGTCCGGCCGAAAAATAGGGGGCAGTATCAAAACCAGGGGTGTTGTTTGGTATAGGTAAGCTCGCCAGACCTTTCCCCTCTCCTCCTAAAAGGTCGTCGCCCTGCAAAATTATTTCGTGGACCGGGGCATCAGCAGAATCCATTTCAACAGCCTGAATTGGCTTTTCGAAGGCCATCTTCCATTTGGCAGCCACGAGTTCCCTGAGTTTCCTCTTGTCTACCTCATCCACCGTCACATCAATTTTATTTTCCAAACCTAACGAAACAGCGTAAATCTTGTCGTTGCCGGCGGTTGTGGCGACACAGACATCACAGTCACCTTTATACTTTCTGCCATTGCTATCAGTCACATTGGTAAAGTAGAATCCTTTTCGGTCCTTTGCCTCAATATTCGAGACATAGCTCCACCTGACAAATGGATGTAGATGACGGTCCTTGTTCACCTCGGCATCAATTGTGTACAATAGGCCTAAGCTTTTCAGCCTCTCGAGATGTTCCTGGAGATCCGGATACTCCCTTTTGATTGACCCCATTTTGTCCTCCTTGCTCTAGTGCAATAAATTTTAAAATTTCTTTTAGAATCTGGTTCTCGTCATACCCACATGACCTTCCTCGTTTATTTGCTATATACAAAGCATGAGTCGGCGAAAGTGTATGGATAAGCTGGGCGTTCATCCGCCATTCTGCCCAGTTTGTCTCTCAATTCTCCAAATGCGCGATAAATAGCAGGATATGGCTGACCATGGAAATGTTTAAGAATTTCATGCCATGTTCGTGGCGATTCACGTATGAACTCTGTCATCTTGAGAACCATTTCCTCTTCAGTCAGAATTTTGATGTCAGGAGGCGGGGGACCAAAAGGTTCTGTCACGGTACACGCTTCAAAAGAAAAGCGATCAACATTTCCAACCAGAGGGATGGTGCAGTCAAAACCGATTTTTGGCATGTTTACAGGGGGCTTGTTAGTCATACACAAAGGATCTAGTGGTAGGATATTCAGATCCGGGATAATTACCGTATCATTCACGGGGTGATAGCGATAAGCCATTGCCCATTTTACCCGGGCTTCATCAAAAATATCTATATCCTCATCAAATACGTAAGCTATCTTTGGAAACCATTGCCTTGAGCAACTCAACATGATCGCAAGGGTCTGCTTGGCATCGCCCCCTCCTACAGCTTTGATTCTCGCGTAAGCTATATTGTGAATTCCATCCGCCGGAACATAAACATCCAGCACTCTTATCCCTGCACGCTTAAGGGCCGAAAATATGTCTGCTTCTACAGTAGGGTGAAAAACACATAGATCAGTTTGTCCAGGATGTAAGCCACCTATTGTAGCGTATTGATAAATCCCTCCTTTTCTGAATGTTATACAATCGATTTTAAACCGGCAGTTGTGCGGCAAACCGCCTCCATAAGTCCCAGTGAATTCCCCGTAAGGACCTTCATCCCATATCCAGCCCTCGCTGGTCATTATCCTTCCCTCGATAACAATTTCTGAGTTTGCTGGAACTGTAAGATCCGAGGTTTCACATTTTACGACCTTGGCCGGTTCGCCGTAGAATCCCCCCAAAATTTCCCAGTCATCGACACCAGGGAATGTGTCCGAATTGTATCTCTCGACAAATCGCAAATGCCAGCCCGGCTTTTCACCAACCCGTATGGCTCCCATCACTCTAGCGACCTCGCGGCCCGGAAAACTCTTTGCGTGTGCGCCTATGCCCCTTTTTGCCCATGTGCGATGCGGTGATCCGGCTTGACCGAATGAAGCTTCATCCTGGTACACGAGAACCCCGATTTCCTGTTAGACTTTTTTCATTTCCCCCTGTTCGTGGCCAAGCCATCTGGCCTCTTCATCCGGATCCGCTCGGGAAAGCTCTCTTGTGGGCAACTGAACACTGAACTGAAGTCGCCGAAGAATGTGCCGCATATGATCGGGGTGGTAGCGAAAACCAAAGAGTTTTTGACCAGGTCCGCCGCAAGTAGGGCTGTAGACACACCCGTGTCCAGACCAGCGCTTCGGGCCCGCCTCTTCCATACCTGAAAATCCAATCCTGCAAGCTTCTCCGCCCTACTCCGACAATTTGGGCCGCCCGACGCCCAACCGTACCCTGACTTACCAAGAGCAGCACTTGAATCCGCTGGACCATGTCGAACTCCTTAAGACCTGAAACTCTTGATTCAACTCCTCCATCTAGATCTCGCTCACCCTGAGAACAAGTTGCGGCATCCAAACACCTCCCCGTGGAATTGTTGAGGAGTCCTATAGCATTAATCTGCCACTTTGTCGCCTCTTTTTGCGCGACTCATCATGCCGTTCACTATAAAAATCCCCAAACTCATCATGAAGTAGGTTTTCCCTATTTTGGGCATCTAAATTGTCCCCATCGGAATCATTTACGAGAATTCCCCTGAAAAAATTATTTGTCCTGAATCTAAGGGAGATTTTGAAGTCCCAGATTACTTTCAGATGAACTGAAACTTCGTGGCGAGCAGCTCAGTGACAATTCCGAATCTGCTTCAACGCCGATTACATGTTTGGATTTTTCGAAGCGCAGACTTCCTTTACCGATTTCCCTGATTAGTTTGAAAGGGGCTTTTTGTGGCCGACGCCCTACCAAAATGCCCACCCACAAACCGGCCATCAGACCCCATTTCATTTCAAATCTGGGCAAGATATTTGTTACGATTCGACATTTTGATGCTCCATAATTTATTATAAATTTTCCGATCCAATGTAGATCTGAAGCTTTGCCTAGTGTTCGAATGAGATATTAGAAGTGTACTATCAAAAAACAAGATCTCTTCTATCAGGATCACTTGTTGCAAGTTGTCCCTGAAGTCATATATAGTGTGACTTATCATTCTTCACTAAATTCAGCTCGTTCAATCGGATTTTCCTCTTATGTTCTTCAGAAAGATCTTCAGGGTTTCGTGAGCCCTGTGAATCTTTGAGCAGGATCTTGGAGACCAGTGACTGACCGCGAAATCTCAAAAAGGATTGACATTTCAACGCTCCTTACCTGATGATCAGTAATGAGAGATTTTACGCTACTTGACTCGCCCCTCCATATGTTTAGCTTTCCTAAAGGAGGAGCCTGCCATGCGAGACCAACGCAAAAACACAAATCAACAACTTATCCAAGAATTAAACGCATTGCGTGGTAGGATATCCGAAATGGAGGCTACGCTAGCTCAGGATGCGCTTGTCAGGGAGCGATTCCACCTGGTAAATTCCCTGAAGGAAGATCTCCTCAGACAGGCCAGACTCACTGACAAGCTGAAGCTCATTACAGACAGTGTGGTTAGAATCTTTGAGGCGGATTTTAGTCGCATCTGGATAGTCAGCCCTGGTGATAGATGCAATTCGGGCTGCGTACACGCCAAGGTCACTGAGGAACCCCACGTATGTCGTTATCGTGATCGTTGTCTTCATCTTGTGGCCAGTTCGGGGCGCTACACCCAACTTGATGGCAAAATGCACAGTCGGACGCCTTTCGACTGCTACAAGATTGGACGAATAGCGTCAGGTTCTGAACCAAAATTCATGACCAACGATGTTGTGAATGACCGTCGCGTTCATGATAGAGCCTGGGCTCGAAAACTAGGCCTGGTATCATTCGCAGGTTATCGAATCCTGGCTGATGACAGCTCTCCCATAGGAGTTCTCGCATTATTTAGCAAGACCCCCCTCTCAAATGACGATGATCTGTTACTGGAAGGAATCGCCAATACCACTGCCCAGGTATTCCAGGCCGCCAAAATGGAGGAGGCCCTGGAGATAGAGAAGCGGAGATTTCAGGCCCTAGCTGATAATTCACCCTTTGGAATGATAATTATTGAACCTGACGGGACCTTCTCTTACGCAAATCCCAAGTTCAAGGAGATGTTCGGTTATGATCAGAAAGAAGTTCCAAATGGTAGAGAGTGGTTCAGAAAAGCTTATCCCGACGCCAAGTATAGGCATGGAGTCATTTCAGAATGGATAAAAGATTACAAGGACGCCCCTCCCGGAGAATCGAGACCTAGAGTGTATTCAACCATCTGCAAAGATGGTGGCGAAAAGATCGTTCATTTTCGAACTGTAAGACTTGATTCCGGCCAAGATCTAATGACGTGTGAAGACATCACAGAGCTCAAGAGGGACCATGACGCCTTGATAGAATCGGAAAAGAAGTATCGCACGGTCGTCGAGCGAGCTGATGAGGGCATCATGGTTTCCCAGGATGGCATGATTCGGTTCGTCAATCCCAAAGCCGCCAACATAATTGGTTACGAAGAACTCGAATTACTGGAGAGGCCCTTTTCGGACTTCATACATTCTGAGGATAGAGACAAGGTGCTTCAACGTCATCTCAAAAGACTAGAGCTGGTTTCAAAAATCACAGCCACCTCATAGTAATCAAGAAACAGGCAATGTGAAAGAATCCGGTATAGAC
>JBMFSZ010000309.1:0-4668 GCA_049967315.1 Desulfomonilaceae bacterium | reverse complement strand
CAAGTAAGCCCCCCAACGACAATGATCCGACGTCTCCCATAAATACTTCAGCAGGGTAAGCGTTGTACCACAGAAACCCCATCCCGGCTCCCAACATGGCGCCACAAACGACACATAACTCACCTGATCCGGGGATATATGGAACCTGGAGGTATTGGGCCAGCTTGAGATGACCTGCGATATAGGCGAAAAAAAGGTATGTAGCGCCACATATCATAACGGGGCCAATGGCTAATCCGTCAAGACCATCAGTAAGATTTACAGCATTTGAGGCCCCTGCTATTACCAAGGCGGCAAATATTGGGTACCAGAATCCTAGATCCGGTTGGACATTCTTGAAGAACGGAACAGCCAGCGTAGTTTTGAATGAAGGATCCATCCAGAGGAAAAGGCCCACCAAACAACCGATCAGCAGCTGCATTCCGAGTTTTTGTTTGCCGCTAAGTCCTTTATGGCTTTGCCTGCGAATTTTCAAATAATCGTCGAGAAAACCTATTCCCCCATACGAAAGAGTAACAACAAGCACAACCCAAACATATAGGTTGTCTAATCTGGTCCACAAAAGGCACGAAAATGCCATGGCAAAGAGAATAAGCACTCCTCCCATTGTCGGTGTCCCACTCTTCTCCAAATGACTCCGGGGGCCGTCATTCCTTACCATCTGACCGATCTGGAATTCCCTTAGGTAATCGATGAGAGGTTTCCCTAATAAAAAGCTTATCATTAGGGCCGTGAGGGTCGCCATAATGGCTCTAAATGAAATGTACCTGAAGACATTGAAAAGAATTAAACTAGTGTGAAGAGGGTAAAGAAAGTGATAAAGCATTCTTTACAGCTCCTTTTCAATCTTGTCAGCTATCATTTCCATTTTCATAGACCGCGACCCTTTAACCAGAATCCTGCTGTATTCACCGAGTCTTTGTTTCATGAATTCCCATGCTTGTTCCTTATTGTCGAAAAGATTAAGCAACTGGTTTCCGTTACATGTATTTAAAAAGCCAGAAGCAAAATGTTCTCGAAATTTTCCGACGAATATCACCGCATCGACCCCAATTTTTCCAGCGAAGGCTCCTATTTCACGATGGAGTTCCGGTCCATGGGCGCCAAGTTCCATCATGTCTCCTAAAATGGCTACAGTCGACGAATCCCTTCCAGAGGCTACTAGAGTTTCCAAAGCAGCCTTCATCGAAAGAGGATTGGCGTTGTAAAAATCACGGAAGAGCTTTCTTGATCCTTTCAACTCTACAATTTCCATTCTCCAAGCAGGGGGCCTAAAGTTTTGAAGTCCATGCACGATTTCATCGATTTCAACTCCTAACTCAGAAGTTGCCGCAAAAGCAGCTAAGGCGTTAGTTATATTGTGGATGCCGTAGATACTCCATTGGATCCTTGTTCTACCGAAGGGTCCCAACATTTCAAAAGTTGTTGGGTCCCCAAGGCGAATATTCGCCGCTCGGTAATCACCCTCCTGAAGGCCAAAGCTAACATGCCTGCCATGAAAACTTTTCAGCAAACTGTTTATCACAACGTTGCCCGCAGGGACTATACCAAGTCCTTTGTCAGAAACATGTTCTACAAGTTTGAATTTTTCAGTCGCAACGTTTTCTAGGGAACCCAAGCCTTCCAGATGCGCCTGGCCAACGTTGGTGATGACAGAAATGTCCGGCGCTGCGGCCCTGGCCAAGGACTCCATCTCCCCTGGTTGATTGACGCCAGCTTCTATAACGGCATATTTATGCTTCTTGCCGATGTCCAGGACAGTCATTGGTAAGCCGATTAAGTTGTTAAAATTTCCCGCCGTGATTTTGACCGGACCGAGCCGTTTCAATATCGCGCCGATCATCTCTTTAACAGTGGTTTTGCCGGCGGAGCCGGTTATCGCGATCAAGGGGACTGGATATATCTTACGGTGGGTTGATGCAAGGTCGGTCAAAGATTGGAGGGTGTCCTGAACTTTTATCAGGACAGAGTTGGAGAGATTCAACGGGACATTTAAATGAACGTCACGATTAACCAGACTGCCACCGGCGCCGGCCTCCAGGGCCGGAAGCACAAAATTATTACCGTCGAAATTTTGACCTTTTAGGGGAACAAAGAGATCGTTTTTTTTGAGCTCTCTGGAATCTGTACAGATACCCTCAAAAACATCGTCGATACCGCCTTGGGCCAACTGTCCGCAGGTTGCTTTCAATATGTCTTTTACTTTGTATGGTCCTGCTTCGGATCTCATAACATAGGTCCTAAATTTGTGCCACGCCGCTTGGCGGATTTTCCTTTTGAACTTCAAAGGCCAGTTTTTCAGCTTCTTCAAAGGCGGTGGTGCGATCATCGAAAGCATGACGAACGCCATTTATCTCCTGATAGGTTTCATGCCCTTTGCCTGCTAGAAGCAGAATGTCTCGTGCCCCCAACTTGGAAATCGCCCATCTGATGGCTTCTCTGCGGTCGGGAATCACGACATAACCCTTGGCTTTTATGGGTTCGATTGAATCTTTCGTTACCTCGATTAGACCCGAATCAAGGACACCTCGTTCTATCTGTTTGATGATATCGAGAGCATCCTCTGTTCGGGGATTGTCCGACGTGACTACGACGAAATCACTACCTATGGCCGCCTCCGAGCCCATGATGGGGCGCTTCGTTTTATCACGATCTCCACCACACCCCATGACAGTTATCAGTTTTCCTTCACAAATTTCCCTCATAGCTCCTAACACATTTTTCAAAGCATTGGGGGTATGGGCGTAATCAACAAATATGGACCCGATTTTTGTATTAACACGTTCGAGACGACCTGGAACGGAATTAACGGATTTGACGCCTTGTTCAATGGCTTTTTTAGGAATACCCAATTGAACGCTAACAGAAAGCGCCGCCAGGATGTTGGAAAGGTTGAAGGCCCCTACAAGATCAGATTCAATGTGAAAAAAATCGGAAGACGTCCTTATGATGGCACTGATCCCTCTTCTAGAAATATCGGCTCTAACAGCATAAATATCAACTCCATCAGCCGACCCGTATTTGATCTTTGTAACAGATGAAATTTCATTAGCCAATCGACGACCATAAGGATCATCCATATTGATAACTGCAAATGGGTTCTGCTTGGACGATTCAGGTAACAACTCGTCAAAAAGAAGTTTTTTAGCCGAGTAATAGTCCTCCATATTCGTGTGAAAATCCAGATGATCATGGGTCAAGTTACTAAATATGGCAGCGTCAAAATTGCAACCGTCAAGCCGTCTCATCGCAAGTCCATGAGACGATACCTCCATAATTACATGAGTGACCCCCGCTTGCCGCATGTCAAACAACATTTTTTGTATGTCTGATGCTTCAGGTGTAGTATTGGAAGCGGTGATCTCAACACCTGGCCACCTATGGGATATGGTTCCTATAACCCCTGGAACAAAATTCGCCTGCTTCAGTATTGACTCAAGCAGGAAAGTGGTAGTTGTTTTGCCATTGGTGCCGGTAATTCCTATCAACACTACCGAATCAGAAGGATTTCCATAAACAGAGGCGGCGAGGGGACCCAAAGCCTTCCGTGAGTCAGCAACTTTTATCCATGCAATTTTGCGGTCAAAATTTTCCGGTGGTTCTTTCTGGGCGACTATTAAAGATGCTCCTTTTTCCACCGCTCTTGAAACAAAGTCGTGCCCGTCAGCTTTGTCACCTACAATAGCTACGAATGCGAAATTCGGTAGAATACACCTACTATCATGAGAAACGCCCGCCACAGCCGTTTGGAGATTTCCCCAAACTTCCGGGGAGTGGAGCGACGGTAGAATGTCTGCAACTAACAAGCTCAATATAATCCCCCGGAGCATGAAATCTTTATAGGAGCCCCTTCACTGATTGTTGCGCCAGGTTTAGGGTCTTGATTGACCACAACACCCGATCCTGTTATGGCAAGGTCGCATTTAACCTTGCTGCAAATGTCTACAACCTGACGTAAGTCTACCCCCTTGAGATCAGGCATTATCCATTCACCGGGTTTGCTCCCATGCGAAAGGCGAGAGTTCAAATGGAACTGTGTAGCCTTTTTACTTGTCGGTTCTTCATAGGCCACCAATTCTTTTGCCCGACCTGGAACTGTCCCGGATAAAGCCAGAATGCCTTCAGATATTTTCTTAAATACCGGGGCCGCTACCTTGCCCCCGGTACGGTCACGTCCTCTCATGGGCTCGTCTATGATTACAAGAATTACAATCCGAGGTTTGATGCTTTCTATGGCTCCAATAAATGACATCAAAAATCTGGTCTTAGAATAACCGCCGGTAGGCTCAGCTTTCTGCGCCGTCCCAGTTTTTCCGATAATATCTACCCCAGGGATGGCGGCGTTTTTCCCAGTACCGTACATAACCGTTTTTCTTAAAATGTCTACCAATGCTGCCGAGGTTTCTTCGCTTATGCATTGTCTCACCAGAACTGGTGGATTTAGCATCACGGTTTCTCCAACAGCGTTAGTAATTTTTTTTAGCAAACGGGGTTTATACAACTTCCCCCCGTTTATTGCCGCAGCGAATCCGACGGCCAGTTGTATGGGGGTGACCGCTACACCTTGGCCAAAAGCCATATTAGCCTTGGTCAAAGCTGACCAATGGCGTGGATTTGGTAACATTCCAGGTCTCTCGCCAGGGAGATCTACATCAGTCAACGAACCAA
>JBMFSZ010000308.1:0-4679 GCA_049967315.1 Desulfomonilaceae bacterium | reverse complement strand
CCATTTGTAGGCATGGCAATGGTGTCCGATGTTTGACTTGACGAACTGGAGCCGGTCGTCGAGGAAGATGGAGCAGAACTCGGGGTGGTTGAAGCAAATGAACTCTGTCCCGATGTCGTGGGAGAACCAAGGGTCAGTAGGCTCGTTGGGTCTGGTTCTCCGGTAAACTGTTCATAACTCTGGCGTAGTTGTTTGAGCAGGTTAGATGTCTGAGATAGTTGATCTTCTATGTTGCTGATGGATGCTGCCGAAGTAGTTGATAAATTGGTTTGTATGCCGCTAACAGTCTGGTTAATTTGGTCTTTTTGTTGCTGAAGGTTGTTTTTGAGCTGTTGGAGACGTTCCATCTGAAGGGCCAGGTCCTGCTCTGATTTCGTAATCTGTGCGCCGATTCGAAGACGAGCCAACGCCAACTGGCTACTCGTTGAACTTCGAGCTGATTTTATCTGTTCGATTTGATCCTGAATTGAATTGTTGAGATTGTTGACCTGGCTTATAAGGTCAGTAGGATTCTGCCCGTTGGCGACAGAGGTCCCTAGCAGGATTCCCATTACTACGACTAAAACTTTCGTCGATGGTTTCATCAGCAGACTTCCACTCAGAGATGTTTTTGACTTTCCTGATTTAAATATAACATAAAAATCAAAATATTACAATTAATATTTAAAGTTAAATATAATGTTGCCACCGCAGGCAAAATCTGGTTCGATGTTTTTTGAGCGGCTGTCGTTATGAATTATCTTCAGGGAGATGGAAACGATAGGCTTGGGACTAGAACATTTTCTTCCAGAAGTGAAAAATGCTGGTTGAATTCGGGATAGGTTCTGAGTGTGCGTGAAATGTAAGTGGCTGTTCTGGGTATTGCGGAAAGATATCTGGATGAACCCCTAACAGATGCTTGATAGCCGAATGTACCCAATGCTTTAATATTTCGTTGGAGGGCCATGATATCGAATATCCGTCTGAAACGACCGTAATCATGATCCGCAACATAAGACGCTCTCTCAAAGAAATAGCCGATCAATTTTTCTACAAGATCTTCAGGCAAAGAGATGTAAGAATCGCGAAGCAAAGAGGCCAGATCGTATTGCGCTGGCCCCATCCTGGCGTCCTGGAAATCAATCATATAGAGCCTGCCGTTATTAAAAATGAGATTTCTTGAATGATAATCCCTGTGAGTAAGCACCCTTGGCTCGGACGCCAGTTCCTGACAAATTTTTCTGAAGCACGACTTAATTTGGGCAAGCTGGACTGATGACAAAATTCTACCTGCCCATCCCCGGACAAAATGGCTTAAGAAAAAATCCATTTCCCACATCAATTTTGTTTCGTCAAATGCCAGCTCAAAAGCGCTGCAGCGTAAATCGGTCTCCAGGGAGCGTTTCTGAAGGGAGATTATATTATCTACCGCCATCAGATAGAGACGCTCTAAATCTTTTTGGTCGCTTTGCTCAGCTAGCATTTCGAGCAGATCGTCCCCGAGGTCTTCAATAATCAAAATTCCCACAGTTGCATCATGAGCCATAATTTTAGGGACCGGAATTTGGAGATTCTTCAGGTAGTTTTGAATTTCCAGGAATGTCGATTCTTCATTCGCCCCAGGATTAGACAGAACCATCGCTATAGCGGTAGCCCCATCGTTGAAACTAAGCCTAAAATATTTTCTTGTTGATGCGTCACCGGCAAGTGGATCAAACGACCTTATTTCTCCGAACTGAGCCGCTACTCTAATAATCGCGTCAGAAATAGACTTGTTTTCACTCAAGGGTGGTGACTCCGTTTTGCGTAATGACCTTTTTTTCTAAGTCCCCCTGCACGGTTACCCCTTGACCTATAATACAATGGTTGATCCTGGATCCTGGTAGCACGTGGCAATCCTCCCACAAAATTGAGTCCTGGATTTCACAGCCGTCTTCGATTATAGACCGTGGCCCCACTGAAACATAAGGCCCTATTTTGGGGCTTTTGTTGATAGCTGTTCTGTCAAGAAAAATAAAAGGACTATTATGAACGCATCCGAGAATATCTCTCTGAGTGGCCAAATATCTCGACGGGGCGCCTAAATCATTCCAATAACCTTTTACTGGATAACCGCAGATTTCAAAACCACTTGCGAGGGAAGGTTCATAGACGTCTGGAACGATATCTGAAAAAGTATCAGAGGGAATAAGCTCGAAAATTTTATTAGATAAAATGGCGACTCCAGTGAAGACAAAGGCAGGCTTATTTTTTTGAAGGAGTTGCCTAGCTTTAACAAATGAATGAATTCTGAAGTCAGGGTCGATCTGAATGGGCGTGTGTTGATAAGGATGGGTTTGTGGATAAAGGGCCAGTGTGGCTAACGGACAGCGCTGCTTATGAAAATTTAAAATTTGGCTAACATCAAATTCGAAAAAAATGTCACCATTCACCGTCAAAAAAGTATCTTCGGTAAAAAACGACTGATTGGCCTTTAATCCCCCCGCTGTACCCAATATTTCTTTCTCATAAGAGAATGAGACATCAGAGTTTTCCCCGGCCTGCAAATCGAATAGACCCATGACGGTTTCAGGAAGTGTGTGAAGGTTGATTCGGAAAGCATCTACACCCAAACGCCTAAACTTTTCTACGATTCGTAGAATTAAGGGCTTTCCTACGAGAGGAATGGCGGGTTTTGCCCTTTCCTGTGTGAGAGGCCTGAGGCGTACACCATGACCGGCGGCAAGAACCATAGCCTTCATACGGGTCATCTGTCTGTCAGGATGGCATTTTTATCGCGATACCGATCCAGGGCTAGAGACACTAATCGATCCAGCAGCTTGTCATAAGGCAATCCCGATGTTTCCCAAAGTTTAGGGTACATGCTTATTGATGTGAATCCTGGAAGGGTGTTAATTTCATTGATGACGATTCTGTTTTCAGGGGTCAGAAACATGTCAACACGCGCCAAACCACTTCCATCAATAGCGCGATAAGCCTTAAGAGCGGATTCCCGAGCCATTGACATCTGCGTTTCCGTCAGGTGGGCCGGAATTACCAGTTCTGCTGTGTCACGCAAATATTTTTCTTCGTAGTTATAAAAAACTGCGTGCGAAATAACTTCTCCAGGCACTGAGGCCATAGCTTCCTCATTACCGAGAACGCTAACTTCGAGTTCTCTTCCAGGTATCTCATTTTCTATGAGGATCTTCCTGTCATATTTTGACGCTCGATCGATAGCGTCCTCCAATTCCTTCAAATCCGAGGCTTTTGAGATCCCCACGGAAGATCCGAGGTTGGCTGGCTTTACGAAAAGGGGCATAGGACGGTCTTTTAGGCTATCCATAATTAGTTGCGGAGACTTGGTCCATTCGGCGCGATAAAACCACGTAAATGGGCCTACGTTTAGTCCACTGTCCTTAAACACCGCCTTCATGACTATTTTGTCCATCCCTACAGCCGAAGCGAGCGTACCACAACCGACGTAAGGAACATTAGCGAGGTCCAGTAATCCCTGCAGGGTTCCATCTTCTCCGAATGTGCCATGGAGCACTGGGAAAACAACATCCACCGGAAAGCGCTCGAATGAATCGTGCCCGTTAGACTTTAAAAAACCACCGTGCTCCGGATCAGGAGATAAAATCAATCTTTGATCTTCTGAAAGATGCTCTGGAGGCGAAAAAGAACTCAAATGCTCCTTTCTAATGTACCATGCGCCACTTTTAGTAATAAACACCGGCGTAACGGAATATCTGGTCTTATCCATGGCGGCAAAAACCGAGGCTGCCGATCTTAACGAAACTTCGTGTTCTGCAGACCTACCGCCATATAATATCGCCACCCTTATTTTATTTTTGGTCATTGAGCCTCCATGATCAATTCCGCTATTGGCTCAATAGCATAAACACCTACTTTTAGGAATACTTTTCAAATGTGAACCCGCGCCACGTTTTTCTGATGGCTGTTGTGACCCATACAAACCTGTTGACCAGTGATTGCAACCTAATGACGATTGTGACATTACTTTCGTATGCATAAAGCTAGGCGCCATAAAATTGGACATGGCGCATATCAGGATTTTAAGGGGCCAACATGTCGTTTCATGTGAGATCAAAAATTTGGGTTGAAAACGACGAGGGGAAGCTGATTATGGGGACTGGGCGTCTGAGAATCCTTGAGGCAATACTCGAACTCGGTTCCATGAACAAAGCGGCCCAAAAACTCAATCAACCATTCAGGGCTGTCTGGGGGAAAATTCGTGCCACTGAAGAGCGATGTGGATTTAAACTGGTGAACGCGACTAAAGACGGAACCAGGTTGACTAGCGAGGGCCTTCAGTTGCTTTGGGCATACACCAGACTTAGAAACAGGTGTGAAAGATTTGCTGATGAGCAGTTTAAGGAACTCTTCCTGGACTGATAGCTGGCCGGCCTGCTGTGGCAAATTAATTCGAGAAGCAGGGTGTGTCCGCGTAAACCGAGTTCTTTATCGATTAATGGACATGATGGGTATTGATGCCATATCCATTAGCAAAAGTATAACGTGATCTCAGCATCTTAGGATGTTCTGTACATACGCCCGGGTCTGAAAACCTTTGGCTACCACTGCAAATGCCACATGCGAGGGGATTGAGCAGTTTGTTGACTATGAGGATGACCACAAAAAAATGCCGAGCTTTGCAGCGGCCCGGCTTTTAGGAGGTAACGAAGCGTAGATTCGTG
>JBMFSZ010000307.1:0-4687 GCA_049967315.1 Desulfomonilaceae bacterium | reverse complement strand
CGATGATGTCGGATGCAATGAGTGAGTGGAAGGGGTGAACAGGCCACATTATAAACAGTTCAAAAAATGGGAATCTGTTTGAGGAGGATGTTGCGATCTCTCCAGTAAAGGATGACACAGGAAAGATAGTCAACTACGTGGCGGTCAAAAAGGATGTTACCCAGGAAATGGCTTTGGAAAGGCAGCTTCAACAGGCCCAGAAGATGGAGGCCATTGGAACATTGACGGGAGGTATCGCACACGATTTTAATAACGTTCTTCAGGTAGTGATGGGATTTTCACATATGATGCTCAGGGAAGAGGAGTTGCCCGAATCATATCTGACCGAAATACGCATGTTCAGTGAATCGGCAGGACGTGGAGCCGAGCTGGTTAAAGGACTTATAGCCTTTAGTAGAAAGGCCGAATTCAAGCCTCAACCTCTGAACCTGAATCATCGCCTGATAGATTTGCGCAAGATGCTGGAGCGTACTATCCGCAAGACTATCGACATAGATCTTTTGCTCGCCAAGGATCTGACTTCAATTGACGCCGACGCCACTCAAATGGACCAGATACCCATGAACCTTGCGGTCAACGCTAGAGACGCCATGCCGAAGGGAGGAAAACTTATATTTAGCACATCCAACATCACCCTGGATGATCAATACGTGGCCACACATATAGACTCAAAACCTGGTCCCCAGGCTCTCCTGAAAATTTCTGACACCGGGTGCGGGATGGATAGTGACACACTGGAACGCATCTTTGAACTCTTTCATACCACCAAGAAAACAGGCGAGGGTACAGGATTAGGCTTAGCCATGGTCCATGGTATCGTTAAACAGCAGAGGGGCCATATCACGTGCGAGAGTGAACCAGGTAAGGGAACTACTTTCAGGATATATTTCCCTGCGTTGGCTTATGAATCCCATCAAGGTGAACCTGGCGCCCACTCAATGCCTAAAGGGGGGACAGAAACCATTCTCATGGTTGATGATGAAGAAATGGTTCGCAAACTTTGTGTCCGTATTTTTACCAAAGCAGGGTATAGAGTGATTGAAGCGTCCAATGGCCAAGAGGCGCTTGATGTATACAAGGCCAGAAGAGACGAAATTGCCCTGGTTATCCTGGACCTGATGATGCCTGAAATGGATGGAATGGAATGCCTTGAGGCTCTACAGACTGTTGATGCGTCAGTTAAAGTGGTAATCGCCAGTGGCTACGTGGTCAATGGAGCTATCGACGCCGCCATCTGTTCAGGAGCCAAGGCCGCGATACAGAAACCATATGACATTCAGAACGCGCTAAAGACCGTTAGAGAGGTTCTTGACTCTGGGGATTCTTAACTGTCAGACACCTGGACTACATTGCAAGGAAAACTACTGCGAAAACCCTGACGTCAATCCGAGCGGCTTCGGTCTAAAAGGAAAAAAGAAACCAGTTTGGGCTCCATCCACCAACTTAATTCATATAATTCCGCCAAACCATGTAACGACAACAAAGATTCCGGCAGCGGAAGGTCAGCAAAAATTCCGGAAGAGCGTCGGCGATGTGCTCGGTAGTTGGTCAGATGATTGATCCTGTATTCTCATAATAATAGACTTGACAAGCCCTGGCTAATCACTATATAAATAACACTGTTGAAGCCAACCTTTCTATGATGTTTGATGTGAGCCCCGCTGAATAGCGGGGTTTGCATTTCCACTCAATAGTTATCCCTCTATAATTTATTATGTCTATTATGACATAATAAGACTAAACCAATGTATGGGGTGACAAATCAGACGAATTTGCTATGTATCAGGTCAATATAAACAAAATGAACTGATATCTTATAAAGTTCGGGCGCAAACGTCTTTGAAGGTTCAGGCGTAATGTGCTAATTTTTGATATCTTACCAAGCTATCCGTAACTTACGTCAATTTCTGGAGCTTCGAAATGTTAAGCGAGAGCTTCGACGCATCTGCCCTTCGAAGGCGTGCCGAAGAGTTGTTAGAGGCACGTTCTCCATCTGTTCCCGACACTTCGTCTTTATCAGCCGAGGACATGAAAGCGCTCGTCTATGAACTCCAGGTCCGCCAGATAGAATTGGAGATTGAGAATGAATCACTCCGGGAAGCTCACGAATCACTTCAAAGATCTGATAATAGATATAGTAGGCTGTTCAGCTCCATCCCTTTCGGATTTCTGATACTTGATCGCAAAGGTCATGTATTGGAAGCAAATTCAACCACTGTCATGATGTTGGGATGCCCTGAGACCGAGCTTTTCGGGCGGCCGCTGCAGCGATTCTTGTCGCACGAAGACTCAGACACCTCACACCTGAAGCTTGGCGCAATTTTTAACAAATCAGAAAAACTGAAGAGGGACACGAGACTCGTGCGGGAGAACGGCGGACAGTTCGATGCAAGGTTGATTGTGTCGTAATCCGGCAAGATGATGAGCCCACTAACATAGCTCTTTTGACGATCGTGGATATCACGGAAAGCGAGAAACGCTATCGGGCTGTTATAGACAACCTCCACATAGGCATATCAGTGATCAACCACAAGATGGAAATCGTGGCTGTTAAACCTTTTTTCACCGCTATCTTTCCTCATGTTCACTCTGGTGAGGGCCAAACCTGCTACTCCACACACAATGATCCTCCAAGATCTTCCCCATCCTCTTATTGCCCCTGCATGCTTTCATTTGCGGACGGAGAAGCCCGCGAGTGTGAGACCGAGACATCCGCCGGACATCAAATCAGAAACCACAGAATAATTTCATGCCCGATCAAAGATGAATCTGGAAAAGTTGAACTGGTGTCCGAGTTACTGAAAGACATTGCGGGAAAAAATCCCTATACCTCCAACTTGCGCAGGCTCAGAAGATGGAGGCTATAGGAACCCTTGCATGTCGTGTTGCGCATGATTTCAACAACGTATTGCAAGTAGTGCTGGGATTTTCGGACATGCTGCTCTGGGGGGAGAGTTTACCGGAGACACGTAAAAAGTACATACGAATGATCAGTGATGCAGCTAGACGAGGAGCTGAGCTGGTCAAGGGACTTATGGCCTTTAGGAGAAAGGTGGATTTCAAACCTCAACCTTTGAACCTGAATCATCGCCTGATAGATTTTTGCAAGATGCTGGAAAGGGCTATCCCAAAGACTATCGGCATAGAGCTCTTGCTTGCCGATGACCTGGCTTCAGTTAACGCAGACCCCATTCAAATAGACCAGATACTCATGAATCTTAGTGTCAACGCTAGAGACGCCATGCCACGACGAGGACAACTGACATTCAGGACGTCCAACAGTATCCTGGGCGAACAATACGTGTCCAAACATATCGAGTCAAAGGCTGGGCCTCATGTTCTTGTGACGGTTTCGGACACTGGAAGCGGGATGGATAGCAGGACGCTGGAACGAATCTTTGAGCCCTTCTACACTACTAAAGAAGCGGGAAAAGGGACAGGATTGGGTCTGGCCATGGGTCATGGAATCGTTAAACAGCATGGCGGCCACGTCACATGTGGCAGCCAACCAGGCAAGGGTACCACTTTCAGGATATATCTTCCTGCTATGGTTCCAAAAACCACGGAAGATGAAATTATCGCTCGTCCAGAGCCAAAAGGTGGGACAGAAACCATTCTTGTCGTAGATAATGAAGAGGTAGTTCGTCAAGTCAGTGTTCGTGTTCTAGCGAGGTCAGGGTACAAGGTCATAGAGGCATTCGACGGAAAAGAGGCGATAAGTATATTCAAAGAAAAAAAAGAAACAGACCTGGTTCTTCTGGACCTGATGATGCCTGAAATGGATGGGAAGCAATGCCTTGACGCTTTGCTGGCAATTGATCCGTCGGTTAAGGTGGTTATCGCCAGCGGCTATTTGGCTGATGGGTCTATCGACTAGGCCCTGGTTGCGGGAGCCAAGGCAGCAGTTCAGAAACCCTACGATATTGAGAAAGCGCTAACTACCATTAGGGAGGTTCTTGACGCGAAGAGGTCTTAACCGGTAGGGCAGGCAACCTTTCCGCGGATGCTCTTCTGGGGAGCTCAACCTCAATCCTCGTGGAACAGGATTCGTTTTAATTTCAAAAGATTCCCAAGTCCTGGACCATGAAAGTGCGACTTTTTAATCGAATCCTTGTATAGCACGGGTTAAAAGATTATTAGCTACAATCACTGCTTCTTCAGCTTCGCATACTTACAAATTTGTTGCTGACGCTTGGCGCCGCCAGGGATCTTGCAATAAACAACTTCCTAGTCAAAGGAGGCGTACCATGGCAAACGATCATTCTGACATAAAAAACTGTGTTTCAATTTGACTCAAATGCGTTGCCACGTTGTTAATTTTGATTACAAGCGGTTTATTCTTACATCCCCCGTTCCTCTCTAGCTAACGATACGCAAGCTAATAAAATTTACAAAATTGGTATTTCAGAATGGACCGGCTACCAGGGGAGCGCACGTGGGTTCAAAAGCTCCAAGGAGGCCGGAGGCTTTCTAGAGGGGCAAAATGTAACCTACATTGATAAAAAAGTGGCCTGGATCCAGATAGAATGCGGCAAATCGCTCAATTGCTCAAGGAAGCCGGAGTGGATCTTGTATACCGCTTAACTACTCCTGGTACATTGGCCATGAAAAGAAGCATAACTAGCGCCACGCTAATCGTCTTCTCCATTGCCACTTACACTGCTAACGTCAGTCTCATCGAATCCCT
>JBMFSZ010000306.1:0-4712 GCA_049967315.1 Desulfomonilaceae bacterium | reverse complement strand
CCCCCTGATACAACCTTTTGATCAAGCTGACCCCGAGCAATTTCCGCTGCGGCTTCCTTAATGTTCGTAATGGGGCTAGTTATTCTGTTGGCAAGAACCAAACTGACTAACGCAGCGCAAACCATTAAAAGGAGGATTATAGCGCCCAACTTGGAATAAAAGCCCTGAAGAACCTGACTCAGGTTTTCTGTAGGCGTAGATGTCCTCACTAAACCGAGTAGTTTTCCATCTTTTTTGACGGGCACGGCCACATAGACCATGTTTCTATTGAGAGTAAAGCTGTATCGCACTGAGTTTCCGATCAATCCGGCCATGGCCATCTTGATTTCCGGTCTGTTGGAATGATTCTCCATCCTCGCCGGATAAGATTGCGAGTCCCCTAGAACTGTTCCATCAGGAGCCAAGGCGGTTATTCTGTATAGCGTCTTGGCGCTCAACCTTTCACAAAGAGCAGCGATGTCCCTGGTATCACCATCTTCAAATTTTGAAGCCAGTATTTCCCCGATAAATTCGGCCTGCTGCTTAAGGCTCTCGGAAGTCGTTACAAATTGTAGTTCGCGAAACTCGTTTACCGCGAAGTAGGCGGAAAATATCAGGGCCAGAACCATTACGGCCATGTGTGAACAGAAAAAACGCCATAGTAATGTGGATCTTTGAAACATTTTGACCTTACGAACTTTCTGGCTGAAGCAGCGTACAATCCTGTAGGCCCTGAATTATTCGTCTTTATGATCCATGAGACGATTTAGGAAGTAAAAATAGCATTCGGGAAAAGGCCGATATTCAGTCTTTGCTCGATGCTTCATCCTTTTTAGAAACGCCTTCTATCCAATCCACGCGTCCATTACGAATGTCATAATAACCGCCGACAATCCTTAGTTGGCCTTTCTGAATGGCCTGTTTTATAGGGGGGCTTTGATTCGTTAGGTCATGAATAACCTGTCTTACGTTAGCCATTGCACATTTATCCACGAGTTGTTCCTTTGGTAATTTAGGAAAGACCTTCTTCGTTGTTTCAACAGCGGGGACAATTTTTTCGACTAGCTTCCCCAGGTTTCCGTGAGCGTGCTCTCCTTCGACCACAGCCGTAACCGCGCCGCATTTCGTATGACCTAATACTATCAGTAGAGGAATGCCAAGGTGTTCAACACCGTATTCTATGGTGCCCATCTGGTCGGTCCCTGCGACATTGCCCGCCACGCGAATGCCAAAGATGTCACCTATACCGCGGTCAAAAATGAGTTCCAAAGGAACCCGGGAGTCAGAACATGAAAGGATAATTGCGAATGGCTTTTGTCCTTGGTCGGCTGTCTTGGTCCTTCTGGTGACATCCTGGTTCGGATTAGAGAGTTTCCCTTGGGAAAACCTCAGGTTTCCCTCTTTCAGCAACTTTAGAGCCGCATCCGCCGTCATCGACGCCTGCCCCAATTGTGTGAGAGCGACAAGGCAAAACGATGCTACTAAGCCGAACAATAACCTGACTTTTTTGAATGCATTAAGGTCAATCATGATGTGTTACCCCCTTGGATTATTCCAGACCCTGATGATTGCCTTGAACCTTCGGTTGGACGTTAAGTTCCCCGAAGTTCGGCCATCTAATATTGAGTTACCTGAATGTTTAGGTCAATACCTAACTAGCAGAAATATCGCAGAAACCGTTTAATTTACCACAGCCATGAAAAATGGGACAGATAGTCTAGAAAATTTAAAATAGTTTGATGTCGGGAATGTTTTTTCACGCGGGTTCTTCGATTAGTCTGGCGGCGGAGAATTGATTTGACACTTATTGACCTGGCTGTATAATCTTCACTTAAATTTCCTGTGGTATTGAAGCAAAGACAGCAAAACAAAAATTCAGTGTGACAAACTATGTGGCCTCACCTCATTTCAAGTGTTGGACCACACCGGTTTTCCATATGCGCTACTCTCGGTCAGAATCAAGCATGTTCTCAAAGGAGTTCAAAAATGACTGGCAAGAAGAAGTGTGTCATCGTGTCGGCTGTGCTTTTGACTATCATCTTAATGGCTTCAGCCACCCTAGCTCAAAAACCTATAATTATCGGCGCCCCATTGGCGACAGCGTTCCTTTACGGTTGGGATGCAGAGAGAGGTATCAAACTGGCTGTGGATGAAATTAACGCAGCTGGTGGCGTAAAGGTTGGAAGCGAAAAACTCCCATTTAAAATAGAAGTTATTGACACACGGGATCTAGAGCCGGGCGTGCCGGTGAGCGAGGCCCTGCTCGCCGTAGAAAAACTCATACTTGAAAAAAAAGTGAACTTCCTCATCGGAGGGCCTGTAAGGTCTGAAGCCGCGCTTGCGGCCATGCCACTGCTGGCAAAGAACAAGATGATCTCCATTTTGACCACAGGTTCACTGACCCCCAAGTACAACGAAACTGTCGGGAAAAACCCTGAAAAGTATAAGTACTGCTTCAGAATTTCAGGTGAAGCGAAATGGATGGTAACTGGTGAAATAGTGCCTTGCCTAGAACATATCCGGAAAACCTTCGGCCTTGACCGATTGATGATAATGGTTCAAGACGTGGCCCACGCTCGTGCAGGTGGACAGATCCTGGCTAAAATTATGGCTGGCAAGGGGTGGACAGTACTCGGAGAGCCAATGGTTTTCCCTACTGGAACAACCGATTTCTCAATGGGGCTCCTGGACGCAAAGAAACAAAATGCCCAGGTAATAATAATCTGGATGGATATGCCGGAGTCAGCGATATTGCTAAAACAGTGGTACGATATGAAAGTCCCAGCCCTGCCTTTCGGCACTATTATCTCAGCCGCTGAACAGCCAGGATTCTGGAAAGCTACCGACGGAAAGGGTGAATACTGCCTTGCAAATGTAGTCAACGCTGGGAATGTGCCGAGCGAGGCGACCCCATGGACTATGAAATTCGTTAACGCCTACAAGAAAAAATACGGCCTTGAGCCTGAAGGTTATGGGACATCTTCTAGTTATATGGCGGTTTATGTACTTAAAGACGCTATTGAACGCGCAGGATCCCTGGATCCTGACAAGGTGGTAGACGCCCTGAAAAAAACTGACATGATGGGAGTTTATGGTCGTATAAAATTTGATCCCAAGACTAATCAGATCGTGCCGAGCCTAAATCCCAAGGAGGGAGCTGTCGGAACAATATTCCAATGGCAGGCTGGCAAACGTATCGTTGTATTTCCTCAAAGTATCGCCACCGGCAAAATTCTGCTCCCGCCATGGATGGAAAAGAAATGATCGCTGGTTAGTCATGTATTGCTAGGGACCTCCATCAAACTCTGCCACTTTCATGCTTACCGAGGCGAGGTCCCGACGAGGCCTTCATGGACATATTAATCTACGGCATCATCAACAGTGTGTCATTGGCCCTAATGGCAGTCGGGTTCACTCTGGTTTATGGGGTAAGCCGACTGCCGAATTTTGCGCACGGGGCGTTATATATTCTAGCTGGCTATCTAACCTGGATATTTATGAACCGGCTGGGTATGAACTACTTTCTTTCCGCTATTGTGGCAGTGGGCGTCACGGGATTGATCGGCGCAGCAATGTACCAGCTAATCCTGATTCGGGTTAGGGGTATGCCGATTTCAGAAATCATAGCCTCTTACGCCATAGGGCTGGCAATCCTCGAAGGTCTGCGATGGGGTGGGCTCAAGGGCGGCACTTACAGGTTGCCACCATTCGTTGAAGGCAGCGTCAGTATATTCGGCGTTTCGGTAGATTTCCAGAGGATATTTGTGGTTCTACTGGGAGGGGCCTTGATGGCGGCCCTGTGGATCTTTGTCAATAACACGAAGATTGGTCTGGCTCTTAAAGGCATGGCGCAGGATGAACGAGCCGCCATGACTCTGGGGATTGACTCGGACCGAATGGCCGTGGTGGCCACTTCAATAGGATCGATGCTGGCAGGTGTGGCGGCAATCATAATTTTGCCGCTTGGAAGTATTGTGGTCGAATCAGGTTATCACGTCCTAATCATGGCTGTCGCGGTCTGCATTGTTGGTGGTTTGGGAAGTTGGACCGGCGCTGTCCTTGCGGCCTTTATCATAGGTTTTACGCAGATCCTCACGGTTGTATATTTCGGGAGCCATTTTCAGGTTGTAGTGGCCTTGCTGGCTATCGTTGTTACTCTTGTTTCCCGTCCCAGCGGTCTTTTCGGGAGACAAAAGGAATTGGAGGAGCGTGTCTGACATGACCGGTTCCGGAGGAGATCTCAGAAAAGAGCGAATATATCGGGGCATCAAGGTAAGATCCGATACTGTCTACGCAATATCCTCCTGGCGGGAAATCACCTACCTGATAGCTCCCCGCCTTGTTTTTATCGCCGCCCTAATTCTCGCTCCATTGATCTTAAGCGGGATCCCGTACTGGCAAAGAGTTGTTTCAATTATGTGTGTCTATGCTCTGCTAGCCATAGGCTTCGACTTCCTGGCGAATTATGTGGGGCTCGTTCTGCTTGGGGGTGGATTTTATGTGGGTGTAGGGGGATATGTCGCTGCGCTGCTTAATACAAATTTTGGATTGCCGCCATTATTTACGATCCCTATAGCCGCGCTGTCTGGCGGAGTCATCTGTACAATACTTTTCCTGCCCTGCTTGCCTCTCAGGGGCGTATATTTCGCCATTGTAAGCCTTATGTATCCTTTGCTTGCCGCCAGGATTATTGAGGCGCTGGACATTTTTGGAGGCACGGACGGTATCCTTGG
>JBMFSZ010000305.1:0-4749 GCA_049967315.1 Desulfomonilaceae bacterium | reverse complement strand
GTCCGAAATTCTGGAATCGAACGGCTCATCGTCCATGGCTACTGTTTGTGGAGCGTCCCTGTCGCTCATGGACGCCGGTGTGCCTTTGACCCAGTCTGTGGCGGGAATCGCAATGGGGTTGTTTAAAGGGGAAAGCCACACAGCAATTTTGTCAGATATAATCGGAGACGAAGACCATCATGGCGATATGGATTTCAAGGTTACCGGAACTCGGCAAGGTGTAACTGCTCTGCAAATGGATATCAAGATTGACGGTATTACTAGAGAAATCCTTACAGAAGCCCTGTTTCAGGCCAAACAGGGTCGTGAACACATACTTGATGAGATGTGTAAGACTATCACAGAACCCCGGAAGGAAATTTCCCCTTATGCGCCAAGAATTTATGTGATGTTTGTCAATCCTGACAAGATCAGGGATATCATTGGCCCGGGAGGAAAAGTCATTCGTAGTATTCAGGATGAAACTGGTACCAGGATTGAGGTTGATGACACTGGTAAGGTCATGATAGCTTCTGTAGATGTTGCCGGAGCCGAGGAAGCCAAGAAGGCCATTCAGAGTCTTACACAACAAGCGGAAATTGGTAAAATATATGAAGGAACTGTTCGCAAGATTACCGACTTCGGCGCTTTTGTGGAAATTTTTCCAGGGACCGATGGTCTAGTGCATATTTCACAGTTGGCCAATGAGCGCGTTAGAAAAGTTTCTGATGTGGTGAGGGAGGGCGAAACGGTACTAGTAAAAGTTATTGGTATAGACGCCCAAGGTAAAATTAAACTTTCGCGCAAGGATGCCATCAATAATTGACGAGCTTCAGTCCAAGCTCAAGTAGAGATTAGGAGTAAATGAGCTGACTAGGAAAACGCAATCTCTGGATTCTATTTTTAAAAAAACAGTTCTTGACAATGGAGTCCGAATTTTAACCGAGGATCTACCCTACCTTAAATCGGTTTCATTATGTATTTGGGTACTGTCAGGTTCAAGAATTGAAGAAGAAGGCCAGAGCGGAATAAGCCATTTTCTTGAACATATGCTATTCAAGGGGACACTTAATAGAGACACTCTACAAATTGCCAGGGCTATTGATAGCGTCGGAGGGTCTTTCAACGCATGTACAAGTAAGGAATCAACCTCATTTTATTGCCGGATTCTAAGTGATGATTTACCGCTCGGCGCTGATGTTTTAACGGATATGTATTTACACTCCACATTTCCAGATGAGGAAATAGAACGAGAAAAGCAGGTAGTTTGTCAGGAAATTCGACAACTTGAAGACAGCCCTGAAGATTTTGTAAGTGAACTTTTCAATATGAGGTTTTGGCGGGACGATTCTTTTGGACGACCTGTAATAGGTTCAATAGATAATATCGTGAATTTTGATCGTGAGACAATTATCAGATATAAGACTGACAATTATGGGCCCCATCAAACAATCGTGTGCGCTGCCGGCAATTTGAATCATGAAGATCTCGTCGGATTGGTAAAGGATGGAATGGACTCTCTCGAAGATCGTGCTCCTCAGAGGCTCCCTCAAAAACCGAAAACCTCTCCCGGCTGTCTGATTCACGAAAGAGACTTGGAACAGGTTCATTTGTGTGTAGGGGTAGAAGGGCCAAATATCAAGGATAATGATCGTAATTCCGCTTATCTTTTCAGCGTCCTGTTTGGTGGTGGAATGAGTTCGAGGCTTTTTCAGGAAATTCGAGAGAAACGGGGTTTAGCCTATAGTGTCTATTCGTTCTATTCAACGTTTTCTGATACAGGCATGGTTGGAGTTTACGCTAGCACTGAACCGGATAGGTTTGAGGAGTTGGTCGAGGTGATCGCGGATGAGACTCACAAAGTAACTAATTCCATTACTAATGAGGAACTCCAGAATGCCAAAAATCAACTTCGGGGCACCATTATCATAGCAAATGAATCAGCCGAGTCTAGAATAAGTAGAATAGTTAAAGGTGAAATATATTATGGTAGATATGTTTCACTTGAGGAAATCATCAGTGATATTCAAAGAATTACTCTTGGGGAACTTCAAGATTTTGTGGCCCGTTTGTTTAAGCCTGGTAAATATACGGTGACAGCCCTTGGTCAGATTCCTGCTTCTATGGATATACTAGGTTATTTTAACCAAAATTAGTTAAGATTAATTTTCGTACTCACATTTTTAATCGGATAAATCTTTTTGTCGGGCCGCTTCTCTGAGGGAGCGGCTTTTTGTCTAATTTGGACCAATTTTTGTGACGTGTCTATAAGAATTGACAGATTTTTCAGGCTACCGGCTCCGAGAAGGTTCAACCCCTGTTTGGACCTTTTATCTATAGTTTGAACTTGGATCGATCCCAGCCTGATTTGATACAGGAATGCGTTTTCAACAGCATATCTTGTGACTGGTGATGATGAGCCGTCAGCAAGATGTACCATTCCTCGACCTATTTCCTTGATCCGTGTTTCGCGAGACAGTTCTTTAAGCAATGATTTGTCAATCAAGCTATGAGTGGCTCCGGTATCCAGCAGAAAACGGTGAGGCTTACCGTTTTTGCTAAACTTCATTTGAACAAATATTTGTCCATCTTCGTTGATCCGTGTGGTTACGGTGTTTTCATCCAGTTTTCCAAAATTTAACTCATCCATAACAGAATTCACTAGACGCAGACTTTGTCGGTCCGGACGCATAGTCATCGCCATCTGACAATCTTCTCTCGCTTTTTCGACACGGTCGGTTCGAAGATCAGCCACTGCCCTGGCTGCATAGTTAAAGCTGGACTTGGGATCCAATTCAATGGCTCGATTGAAATCTAGGATCGCTTTTTGGTATTGACCTGAATTTAAGAACGTTATGCCACGATTGGCATGGGTTATTGATTTCAAAGAGTTGTTGCTGTGAGGTACGCGGATGGCTAAGGTGAAATCTTGTATGGCGCGGGAAGCTTTTGATTCTTTTAAGTAAAGCAATGCGCTTAGATTTAAACCTGAAGCTAGGCTTTCCCCTGAAAGGCCCTGACTGTTCAACGCTTGTTTCAAATCTTTTCGAGAGTTTTTGAAATCGCCTTTCTCGTAATATGCCTGGGCTCGAGCAATCAAAGCCGCTTGAGTAAATTCGTTGTTTAAGGCTATAAGCCCCAAGGCCTTGGTAAAAGACTGAATCGCCGATTGATAATCCCCAGATTTTAGTGACATTTTGGCATTCTGGAAAAGCTGCTCTGGTTGATCGAAGGCAAAGGCACTCGCAGGCGTTACCGCGATGAGCGCGCAACCAACCAAAGCCATGAGCTGAGACTTTGAAATTCTAACTGACAAGCTATTAAAAACCCATATTTATATAATTGGTTATACCAGACTAAGTCTAACTTGAAAATGATTCCGTTATTCTAATTACTAATGATAATAGTTTCAAGTTCTATTTAAGACCAATTCATCTCTAACTTCGCTCAGATCAAGTTCTCCGGGGGAGCTTCTTGAACCAGTCTACTATGTCTTGTAGCTCGGCAAGTTCCCGGCCTGAGAATTTTCTAACCAAGGTCAAAACTTGCTGTGAAAGCCAGAAACGATCTTCTTTAGGGGCCTTTTGAGCAACACAAAGGAAATCTTGCAATAATTTATTAATGACTTGAACCTGATCAATTATAGAATCAGCCACGATGGTATCGAGTTTTCTTTGACGAGCCTCAAGAATGGTCACGACCTTAGATGTTTGAGTGACTTCACCATTACCATATAAATGCTCGTTTTTAAGAATAACTGCCGCTGTCTCTTCCGAGAGCCTAAAGGCTTTTCGGAGTTCAGACGCCTCAAAAGGCGGATAAATATCCTTAAGTTTTGTTCCTGTTCTAACGTCAAAAAGTTCGAAACAGAACTCCAAATCGGCGTCACAACATTGAGCCGGTGTCTTTACCAGAATAGTGGCTTCTCGAATCAAGAAGTAGTTGTATACGTTGGATGCTTCCATAATAAATATTATAATACTTTTTTCGACATTCCAGAGAGACCAGTTCGGAAAACAATTTATGAAATTAAGACGCCTTGAACTTTCAGGTTTCAAAAGTTTTCCAGAGAAAACTTCGATAGATTTTTGCGACGGCGTAACTTCAATCGTAGGGCCCAATGGCTCCGGTAAGAGTAACATAATCGAAGCCGTGCGCTGGGTCATGGGAGAGCAGCGAACCAAAATCTTACGATGCAGAAAAATGGAAGACTTGATTTTCAATGGATCAGATTTGCTCAAACCTAGCGGTATGGCTGAAGTACGTTTAACTCTGGATAACGACGGAAAATCTTTCCCTCCACCTATGATGGATTATGACGAGATCATGGTCACGAGGAGGGTTTTTCGCGACGGAAGTTCCGAATATGAAATTAATGGAGTCTCCTGCAGATTATCAGACGTAGTGGATTTTTTTACTGATTCAGGGATAGGTAGGAATTCGTACGCAATCATAGAACAAGGCAGAGTAGAACAGATCATAGTAGCAAAACCTGAAGAGCGAAGAATCTTCCTGGAGGAAGCGGCAAGTATAAACAGGTACAAGGCACGTCGTGAATCCGCCTTAAAAAAGTTGGAGCAGACTAATGACAATCTCCAACGAATTAGAGATGTTATCTCTGAAGTCAAAAAGCAAAGCGCTTCTTTAAAAAAGCAGGCGACAAAAGCTCAACAGTATAAGGAACTGAAAAATAGTTTAAGAGATTTTGAAATAAATATTGACTTAGTGAAAAATCCGGCAGGATTTGCAGGCGTTCTTAAGAAATTGACT
>JBMFSZ010000304.1:0-4761 GCA_049967315.1 Desulfomonilaceae bacterium | reverse complement strand
GACCTGGCCCCTGCTTCCGCTAAGGTGAGTGCAAATCGGAAAGCTATGAACTTTGACACAGAATTTTGAACGCTCCCGACAAAGTCACCATGTCTTTTGATGATGGTGAAATGGAAATCATCTACACAATAACCATCTCGGAAGATGACATTTCTAAGCCTACCTTGCAACATGACATCGGAATTTTGCGGTGCTGTAGGCCATCCACAAACCATCTCTATTTCTTCTCATCCCCCTCCGAACAGCCAAGAACCTCATCAGCGTACTCCGGGTATAAGGCTCTCATGCAATCAGGACAGATGCCGTGGCTGAACAGAGCTTCCGAGTGATCGCTTATATAATTTTCGACTTGCTGCCAATAACCCTTGTCATCTCGTATCTTCTTGCAGGAAGAGCAAATAGGGAGGAATCCACTCAGTTTCTTGACTTCGGAAAGAGCTTTCTGGAGATCCTCAACAAGTTTCTGCTTCTCCTGCTCGGCAAGTTTGCGAACAGTGACATTGTCAAACACCGCAACAAAGTATTCTCTTTCCGGGCTATATACAGAGAGAGAAAACCAAATTCCCAGGGAATCTAAAAAGAATTCAGCCTTTTCCGAATTGCCCGTTAAAGACACCCTACCATAAATCTCAAAGATTTCCGGATCAAACTCTCTTATACCCGGTATTACCTCTGACACTTTCTTGCCGACAACATTCTTCAAACCTGTCAGTTCTTCGAATGCTTCGTTGACATCGAGATAAATAAAATCTTGCGGTTGGCCGTCTTCGAAAATCATCTTGCAGTAAGCGAACCCCTCAAGCATGTTCTTGAATAATAAACGATAACGCTTTTCACTTTCTCTTATCGCCTCTTCTGACATATATTGGTGGGTCACATCATCTATGACAACCGCTGTGCCAAAGAATTTCCCGCTGATGTCCTTCATGCGGGAGAAATGAACCAGGAAACGCATATTACTAGATTTCCCCGGCACAACTTTTTCAACAACTCGTTCATGATCATCTGTGTGGGTGAAATCCGCAATATCAGCCTCTAGCCACGGCAACACATTTTCTGCGGGTTCTGTGCTTAGACATCCTGTGGAGCCCCGATCATCATCCTCAAGTTCAATATATTCAAGGCTTCTGTCCCTCAGCGTACAATAGTATTCACTCCCAGCAATTGTAGATCGACCTAAAAACTCGGATGCGGCGCCATTAACATTGTCAATCCGGTTATGGTTGTCGAGGAGGAAGACAGGTTTGGCGAGACTCTCGAATAAAGTCAGGTACTTGTTCTTTTCGTTTGTCAGGAAACGGTTGGTCGCCTGTAGTTCTTGTATGCGCTCTTCGCCGGTCCCGGAGGCCCACTCAACGCTGACGCCAATTTCTATACGGTCAAAACACCTTTCAACAAAGAGGTGATACCTAGAGCGATCCTCGGTTTTCAATCCGGACTCATCGACAAGGTCAATATAAGTTTGGCGGTAATACTTCAAAAGCCCCAAGAACATCCCAAGGGTAATTCCTCGTTCACGATGTCGCTGCGCCTCGGCAACTCCGAAAGCAGCTATAGGATCTTGATCAAATTGATCGTCAGGACTCAGTTCCGGCGGACTGTCGTGAATCTCCAATGCCTTAATAATACAACCTGAAACGCCTTTGATAGATATTCGCCACGCCTCTTCGAGGGTGGAGGAGTACTTGGCGTAGCCACGCTCGGTGGTGTAAATCCAAAGCCTATGGATAATCCATTCTTCCCCATTAACGATTAACTCACGAAGTAAGTCCATTGCTACCTCTAGAGGTCATCATACGGAGACCATGCAAGAATATTCCTGTGTGCGAAATTGGTTTGTTGTCCAGAATCTACAATCAACTCTTGCATATCCCCCCCCATGCCAAACATTGCAGAGATAAGGTATCTAAGGACTACCAGATGTTCCTTGATATTGTCTTGGTCTTGCATGGAAGTTTTTCCTTCTAATTCTTGTCAAGGATCTCACGAACCTTAGTCAAAAGCTGTCTCATGTTGTATGGTTTATGGACGAATCCCTTTGCTTGGAGGGCCATGGCTCCACTATCCGATACACTTTCAGAATAACCGCTCGCTATAATTACCTTTGCTTTGGGATTGACCTGGATAATCTTGTCCAGGCACTTCATGCCATCCATTTCGGGCATGATCAGGTCCAGAATGATCAGCGATATCCTCTCGCCCTCCCTCTGGTATATCTCCAAAGCCTCTTTTCCATTGGAGGCGGCTATGACCTTGTAACCAAAATCAACAAGGAGTGTTGCCCCTAAATCTCTGACAACGTCATCGTCGTCCACCAGAAGAACAGTCTCTGTTCCACCTGGAATTGGCCTATTGATCGTTGGGTATTCTAAATCTATTTCTTTCTCAATGGCAGGAAAATAAATCTTAAATGTGGTCCCACGCCCGGGCTCGCTATAACAATTAATTTGGCCCCCGTGCTGCTTGACGATTCCATAGACAGTCGCAAGTCCCAGTCCCGTCCCTTTTCCCATTTCCTTAGTGGTGAAGAACGGTTCAAATATGTGAGATAGTGTTTCCTTGTCCATCCCTTGACCGGTATCCGAAAATGTGAGCTCGACGTAATTCCCAGGTTTGACTTCAAGATGAGATTTACAATATTCCTCATCCAACCGTATGTTCGTAGTCTCAATAGTCAATGTCCCACCGTCCGGCATTGCGTCTCTCGCGTTTACTCCTAAATTCATTAAGACTTGGCTTATCTGGGACGGGTCCGCTTTGATTGATTCCAGGCTCCCGCTGAGACGTAAATCGATTCTTATAGTCTTTGGAATTGTGCGGAACAATAGGTCTCGAACCGAGGTTATTTCATGGTTCAAGTCGATAGGGACATACTTTGTTTCAGCCTTTCTGCTGAAAGTCAGCAAGCTCTTAACCAGATCTGCCCCCCGCTTTCCCGCCTGATATATTTTCTGTAGATCAGCGTAGTCAGGTTCCCCTTCTTTTTTGCGTTGGAGTATTAACTCGGAATATCCCAATACAGCTTGGAGGAGGTTGTTGAAATCGTGTGCGACGCCCCCGGCCAAAGTCCCCACCGCTTCCATCTTTTGGGCCTGGAAGAGTTGTTTTGAAAGCTCAAGATGTTTGGTCACATCTCGTTTTACGGCTACAAAGTGCGTCAACTTACCTGATTTGTTATAAACCGGCGATATGGTCGCGTCTTCATAGTATTCAGTCCCATCCTTTTTCTTGTTGACAAACCTGCCAGTCCATACATTCCCTGCGCTGATAGTCTGCCAGAGACTCCTATAAAAATCATCATCCTGTTTACCGCTCTTGAAAATATTGGCTTTCCGACCGATGAGTTCATCGCTACTGTAACCGGTAATCGCTTTTTCAGCCGGATTGACATATTGAATCATCCCCGTAGCGTCAGTAATGATAATACCCTCCGCCGCCTGTTCAATAGCCGCGAAGAGAAGTCTGTAGTTTTCTTCAGCGTGTCTAATATATGTGATGTCATGAATTGTTCCAAAAACTGAGTTCTTTTCGGGGTCATAGTGGGCCATTGAATGAATGTCGACAACTTGATTGTCATTTGCTCTCTTTATTTTAAACTCAATATCATAAGGAGCGCCGTCTCTGACAAGCGCAGTGAACGCAGCATCGAGCGATGATCTGTATTCAGGTAATGGAAATTTCTGTATATCGTCAAGAGTCAATTCCTCTTGACCTACCCCGTAAATTCTCCTTGCTCCATTAGACGCTGTGACTTTGTTTGTAGAGAGATCGACCTCCCAATTACCTAAACCAGCGACAAGTTCCGCTCTGTTTGAACGAAACTCGCTTTCCATTAAAGCGGCTTCAGCCTGTTTGCGATAAGTGATGTCCAACACTGTAGTAAGAAAATATAGCGGAACACCATTTGGATTTCGGAACAGTGTCGTGGTTAGGTCCACCCAGACAATGACACCATCTTTTCTGACGTACCGTTTTTCCATCCGGTAAACCTTCCGCTCGTCTGATACAAGAATGCGGACACACTCCCTACTCGCCGCTAAATCTTCCGGAGCGGTTATATCCGAAAAGTTTATCCCTTGCAGTTCTTCAACCGTGTAACCCAGCATACCAGCAAAAGCCTTATTTACCATAAGGAGTTTACCTTCAGGTGATGTTAGGGATTTGCCAACCGGGGAGAATTCAAATATCCCTTTGAAAAGTTCTTCGCTCTCCTTTAAAGCGGCTTGATTCTGCCTTTGAACGGTAATGTCCCGGATAATGCCCCCAATTCCTACTTTTTCTGGTCCGAGCAATATTGGAAACTTCCGGCTTTCGTAGAACTTGTCGGCTACATGCTCCTCAGCTACAATTATGTCATTGGTCGCTATTGCAAGCTGGTCTGATTTATGACATGAATAAGCCGCCTCCTGTGGCATCAATTCGAAGTCAGTTTTTCCAATAATCTCCTCTTCAGAAAGCCCGAAAAACTCCTGGTTAGCTTTATTAACAAAAACATAGCGGTAGTGTTGATCCTTGATAAACACTATATCTTCAGCGGCGTTCAGGAAGTTTCTAAATCGTTCTTCGCTCTGTCGAAGTTTTTCTTCCACATCCTTCCGTTCCGTGATGTCATGAATGATTGAAAAGAGCACGGTTTTCCTATTTTGCTCGATCGGTGAGGAGTAAACCTCCACCGTTCGAATTTAGAAGTGGTCCGAAGGTTTGAGACACTTGAACGCGATCTTTAGGTGCAAGCTGCTTGTTCATGCTGCTACCCTCTGT
>JBMFSZ010000303.1:0-4763 GCA_049967315.1 Desulfomonilaceae bacterium | reverse complement strand
GTGGAGCGCTGGTTTCGGGGTTTGAAGGACAGGATTTACCCGAAAGAGCAGGAGCCGAAAAATCCGTTTCTTCTTTAGCCTTGCTAGCTGTTTGTGGAGCGCTTTCGCTGTTAACAGCGTTATGGCTGTTTCCAACCTCAACAGATTTGGGCTTTTGGGTCTTGGCCTCGCTTGAGTTTGTGTCTCCGTCCTCTGTCTTCAACTGCTTGTAGAAAGTAACCTCTGGGGTTTCGCTATGCGGCTTTTCCTCGAGTTTGGGACTTGAAGGAGCTTGGCCTGGAATGACGGTTACAACGCTTTTAGTGTTGGGCTCTTCGACAGATTGTTTGCTCGTGGCTATTTGTTCACGCATCAGTTTTACATTGAAAATGGTGAGACCCACCATCACTGCAACTGTCATCAAAACACCTAGGACCAGAAGGCCGTTCTTGGGTCTGTTAGATTGACAAAGCTCTTTATGGCCCGTTTTCGAGCGATTTTTTCCTGAAATTTCTTTCCGTAACTTTCCAAGCGCTAGCATTAGATTCTTTACATCCTGTCAGGCGCAGTTACTCCAAGTATAGAGAGTCCGTTGTTAATTACCTGCCTTACGGCTTCGACTAAAAACAGACGAGCTTTTCTTACTCTATCATCCTCGGTCAGGACCTTGTTGTCATGATAGTAGGAATGAAACAGATCAGAAAGCTCTAGCAGATAAAAGGTCAACCGGTGGGGTTCCATAGCCTCAGCAGCTTCGTTCAGCATATCTGGAAAGTCTGCAAGGCTCTTCATGATGTTTTCCTCCTCCGGGACGTTCAACAGCGAAAGGTCAGGATTGCTGATATCAGAGTCAATGTTACGTTCCATAGCGATTCTGAAAATGCTTGCAATCCGGGCATGGACATATTGCACGTAGTAAACGGGGTTATCCCTTGATTGGCGTTTGGCGAGGTCAAGATCAAAATCGAGGTGGCTGTCGCTTCTCTTGGTGAGAAAGAAAAACCTTGCAGCGTCAGTTCCGACCTCATCAAGGACATCTTTAAGAGTTACAAACTCACCAGACCTAGTGGACATGGAGATCTTTTTGCCGTCGCGGATCAGGTTAACAAACTGAACCAGCATCACACTAAGTTTGTCGGGACTATATCCCAAAGCCTCGATTCCAGCCTTCACACGTGGAACATAACCGTGATGATCGGATCCCCAAATATCAACAAGATTTTCATAACCTCGATCAAATTTGTTTTTGTGATAAGCAATGTCTGCTGCAAAATATGTTGGTTCTCCCGAGGCGCGTACCAAGACGCGATCCTTTTCATCTTGGTCTTCCGTCATTCTGAACCAGATTGCGCCTTCGCGATCTTCGATTTTTTCTCGCTTTCTGAGCTCGGCCAACGCTTTATTTATGGCGTCTTCGGCATACAAAGTTTTTTCACTAAAGTACCTGTCGAAATTGACCCCGAACTTTCGCAAATCATCCTGGATTCCTTCCAGAATCCGTTCACACGCGAAAGAGGAACATAAGGGCAGAGCTTCATCATCAGACAGTTTCTCAATTTGATCGCCCAAGGATGTTCTTCTGAGCTCTTGAGCCATCTCTTTTATATAGTCGCCCTTGTAATGGTCGTCCGGAAACTTGATCTGGCTCCCAAGAATTTCCCGGTATCGCAATAGCAACGATCGACCCAGGATCTTCATCTGGTTTCCTGCGTCATTCACATAATATTCGGTTTCAACTTTATAGCCCCTGGCTTTTAGTAAACGCGCCAAGCTGTCACCTACAGCGGCTCCCCGACCGTGTCCCACGTGTAAAGGGCCAGTAGGATTAGCGCTGACGAATTCAATCAGGATACGGGGTTTAGTTTCCGAAATATCATGCCCATAAAGATCCTTCCGTTCATGAATCACACAAAGATTGTGTTTCCAGAATCCGGATGAGATTTTAAAGTTTATAAAACCAGGACCCGCAATTTCGAAACTTTCAATGAAGGATTCGTCTTTATGAAGGTTGTTTAATATTGTGCCGGCCAAGTCTCTAGGTTTGGTATTTAGCTTTTTCGACAGGATCAGGGCCACGTTGGTGGCATAATCCCCAAAACGCGCATCCTTTGACCTTGAAACTTCCACATTATCTTCATTAAACCCCCTTTGCAGGCCGCAAATTGAAGGGAATGTCTTTTCAACGGATTGGTATATGAGTCTCCTGATGGAGCCCTTAACGAGATCTGTCATTTTTTTTGGTCTTCCGTATTTGTTTTTGTTTCTTCGGCTGAGTCATCTTTAATGTGAAGCGAAATATCGCGAGTGTAATCGAGACATCGAGTGGTCGTGGCTCCATCCATTAGAAATTTCTTGTTGCAGGTTGCCCGCCACGCGCAGGTTACGCATACTGTTTTGCCTTCGTCCATTTTTAACTCCATTTTACATAAATTTCTTTTATCATTTTATATAATTAGCGTCAATATATTTGATCATGGTTTATGTTTGAGGTCATTGACAATTCTCTGGTTAAATGATCATAATCCTGTTACGTGTTCTGTCAGAGGATGCTCCATGGAGATTTATGATTCAAAGGACATACGTCTTTCACCCGGTCAGGCAATCAAGGCGTTATCCAAGACTTTGGATGGAAGGTCCCAGGCGATTGGCTTTTTCATTCGTCCGGTTAACGATGACATGGATATTCCGCCATTGGTAGAAGTTGAGCAACGAGCCGGCCTTGTGAGGTTTAAAAACGTCCTCCTGGTTCTTACGATAATAAAAATCAATAATGATGAACGTGAGATATTTGACATCTGGTGGAATTATCACGCTCCGGATGGTCCGTCTATGTTTCATAAAATGTCTGAACAGGAGACTATAATATTTCGTCTATGTGATGATCAAGGTATCCTTTCGTCTATTGAGACCACTAATGAATTCAGGAGATTTTTTGAACACTTGACCAGAATCCTCGAGCAGACCAAATCGTGGACCGAGATAGAGTTTGAGAGATCGGTCACAGGGTTCTGCGCTCAAAACTATCCTAAACTGTCTCTATGGGAAATGGTCAGATCCAATAATTTGAAGACGGAGTCCGCCAAGAAGGAGCAATTCACGTCTGATGATTACCCTGGCAACATTCCCGCTGACTTGAAGGACTTTTATGCATACACAACAACCAAAGGTCATTGCATAAGAATAATTCCTTCTAACCGCGAAAATGAGGTTAACATAGCTAATGTGGAAGAAATATTAGAGCCCGCCCCTGTCAAGACAGTCTTACGATGTGGATTCAGATGGTTGAAAGGATATCCGGTGGCTCCCGTACCTTTTATACCTGGTCACGGTTTGGCTATTCCTCCTGATGATTTTGAATTCTAGGGGGGTACTATTACAGCATCATGTAAGCTGTATTGATTGCGCTAACATTACTCTCAAGCGCCTGAAAGATGTGAGTATTGTTTGCTTGACACTTTCCGGTCCGGTTGTTATCTGTGAATCGGCTTCTTGATTGACAGTCAAATGACCTTCTTGGCCTATTTTTCGACAAATTATTTCAAATGATAACGAGTAATCTATTAATTGGAAGACTCTCGAGCCCAAATGTCTAATCTGGTTAGTTGGTTGAAAAACAAAATGAAGTTGGATCGAGTCCCAAGGGAAATTCAGCAGGTGATCGATGAAAGCGAAGAACGGGGGCTGATCGATGAAGAACAAGGGGAGATGATAGAGGGTATTTTTGATCTCAAACAAACAGTAGCCAGAGAGATCATGATTCCTCGAACCTATATTGTAGCGGTTCCGTTAGACTCCAGTCTGGAATCTATACTTGCAACGGTTATCGAATCAGGCCATTCGCGTATTCCAGTCTTCAAGGACAATGTCGATCAAATTGTCGGCATACTTAATACTAAAGATCTTATGCCATTTTGGTTAAACCGGGATCAAGAATTCGATCTCTCTAAAATTATACGAGAGCCTTTTTTTGTGCCGGAAACGAAAAAGATCAAGGACCTGTTGAACGAGTTACGGAGTAAAAAATCTCACCTCGCTGTTATTGTTGACGAGTATGGTGGGACTTCCGGCCTGGTCACGATCGAGGATATAATCGAAGAGATTATCGGCGAGATTAGAGATGAACACGATGCCGAAGAAGACGTTTTTTTGCCTCAGGAAGATGGTTCGTGCCTCGTCAACGCTTGGGCAAACCTCGACGATTTCGAAGAATTTTTCCAGGTAAAAATTCCACGGGAAGGATACGATACTGTGGGCGGTTTCATTATCCATCTTCTTGGAAAAGTCCCTAAAAAGGGTGAGGAAATTTTCTTTGAGGGACTCCGCATGAAAATTCACGGAAGTGACCCCAAACGAATAACACGAATTCTGGTGACCCGCGAAAACACTGAACAGGGCTCCAATGGAGCGGGGCCATTTGAATCCCCTGCATGATCGGATCATTATTTTTTTCAATTGTTGGGGCCATACTTCTGTCACTGGCATTCCCGCCGTGGCATCTTGATTTTTTGGCATGGTCAGCCTTTGTTCCGCTTTTAGTAGCCATAGAAAGAGAGAAGCTATTATCTAAAGCCGCTATTTGCGGCTTTTCTTTTGGATTTGTTTTTTTCCTGATAGATCTTCGATGGATCATTCAGACTATGGTAACTTATGGGAAGTTTTCCACGCCCATGGCCACAATCGTTTTCTTCCTGATGGTGGCTACGCTCTCCATTTTGCCAGCGATTTTTTCCGGGATCAGCTTTTTTCTCGTAAAGCGGGGCTTCGATATATTTTGGGTAGCCCCT
>JBMFSZ010000302.1:0-4774 GCA_049967315.1 Desulfomonilaceae bacterium | reverse complement strand
TGGCGTGGCACAGGAGGAGATTCCCGGCATGTAGAGGTCTGATTTAATCTCTCAAAGTACCAGACAACAAAAGGCCGCGAATCTTCAAATAGCAAGATTCACGGCCTTTTAATTTTTTTTAAGTACAAGGACATGGAGGACAAAATGATTAGGGACTCGATAGAAACGGCGGTCTCGGGGAAGGATATTCCGGAAGCGCAAATGATTGAGACCATGGAAGAGATAATGGGAGGCCATGCTACGCCGGCCCAGATAGGGGCGCTTCTTGTGGCCCTAAGAATGAAAGGTGAGTCAATCGAAGAGATCACCGCCGCCGCTAAGGTAATGAGGGCAAAAAGTTCTCGAATACCTTATAAATGCGAGGATGGTGAATTTCTTATTGATACGTGTGGTACAGGCGGAGATTGTTCTAACACTTTTAACGTTTCTACTACGGTGGCCTTCGTCGTGGCAGGAGCCGGAGTCAAGGTGGCGAAACACGGGAATCGATCAGTCTCCAGTAAATGTGGCAGCGCGGATCTTATGGAAAGCCTCGGGTTGCCACTAGACCTAACCCCCGATCAGGTTGCCTTGTGCATACGTCATGTAGGTATCGGCTTTCTTTTTGCCCCAATCCTTCACTCCGCCATGAAACACGCTATTGGTCCAAGGCGTGAGTTGGGAGTCCGGACCATATTCAATCTTTTGGGGCCATTAACAAACCCTGCTGGCGCTCAGGTCCAGCTTATGGGGGTTTACGACGATAAAATGGTGAAACCTCTGACCTACGTGCTGGCAAGGCTGGGTTCGAGAAAAGCCTTTGTTGTCCATGGGCACGGTGGACTTGACGAAATAAGCCTAAGCGGCCCAACCCTGGTTGGATCAGCTCAAGATGGTAATGTTTCATTCAGATATGTGGAACCATCAGATTTCGGTTTGAGGGCTGAACCTTCGGCAGCAATTCGTGGTGGAAGCGCTCAGGAAAACGTCTCTATAACCAGGGCCGTTTTAAAAGGTGAACCGGGTCCCAATCGCGACGTAGTTCTCTTGAACGCTGCCGCAGCCCTGGTCGCGTCCGACCGTGCCAGGACGCTAATGGAAGGCATGGCGCTGGCGACTTTTTCGATTGATTCGGGCGCAGCGTATAATAAACTTGAGGAACTTATAGAATTCGCCGGGTCCCTGCAGAATGGAGGACACTAATTTGATCAATTCAACACAGGATTTTTTCCGGACTGTTCTTGAAAACAAGAAAAATGAAATCGAAAAGCTAAGAGCTGTCGGGATGACAATGTTAGAAATGCTTGCCGATTCGGCGCCAAACCCACTTGATTTTTTGGAGAGACTTCGCCGCAAGGACACGATTCCGATTGTGGCAGAAATAAAAAGATCGGCTCCTTCCTGGAACAGCCATCGCAAAAACCTTAATATTGAAGCTGTGGCCAAAGCTTACCAGTATAATGGCGCAGCCGCTATCTCGGTTCTTACCGATTATGCTTTTTTTGGAGGTAGTATCGATGATCTGACAGCTATACGTTGTCAGGTCACTATCCCTGTGCTTCGAAAGGATTTTATCGTTAGCGTGGAACAACTGTACGAAGCTAGGGCGGCTCACGCTGATGCGGTCTTGCTCATACTTTCTATTCTGGATGACCATGAAATCTTAAACCTATACAAGACAGCTTTGGGTTTGGGGATGACGCCTTTACTGGAAGTCCATGATGAGCACGAGACTAAAAGGGCTCTCAAACTTGATCCCAGCTTGATAGGAATCAATAATCGAAACCTGAAGACTCTCGAAGTGGATCTTCAAGTCTCCGAGAAACTCAGAAAGATGATTCCCGAAAACATCACAGTTGTTGCTGAGAGCGGTGTAGCGTCTGTTGATGATATCAGACGGCTTTTGGACGCCGGGATAGACGCATTTCTAATTGGAACAGCATTGGTGAAATCTGATGACCCGGGAAAAACAGTCGCCTCGTTTGCCAATGTCAGGAGGACATGATGGTTCGCGTGAAGATTTGTGGCATCACCAATGTCGAAGACGCCTCTTTTGCCGCCGCGATGGGAGCTGACGCTTTAGGAATCATATTTGCTCCTAGTCCCAGGCAGGTATCCCTGGACAATGCTTTTGAGATTATTAAGTCGTTGCCCCCCTTCGTTCAGACAGTTGGAGTTTTTGTGGACGCCGATATTGAGGAGGTAATTTTCTTCAGAAATCGTCTAAGACTGGACCTGGTTCAGTTAAGTGGCTCAGAGACTGACGCCTACATTCGAGCGTTGGGGTCAAGAGTCATAAAGACAGTTCATGTCACAAACGGTTTCAAACCGGCTCCTAATACGTTTGTTGACGCTACCATCCTTCTGGATACAGCGGGTGGCGGACTCAAGGGAGGTACCGGCAACACTTTCGATTGGGATCTTGCAGAAGATATAGCGATCAAACGACCAATAATTCTAGCCGGTGGCTTGACACCGGACAATGTGGCTACGGCCGTAAGAAGGGTTAAACCTTATGCGGTAGATGTTTCGAGTGGAGTAGAACTAGAACCAGGCAGGAAGGATCATGACAAAATCAGGAATTTCATACAAAGAGCAAAAACCGCAGATTTCAGCGCCTGACCAGAATGGCTATTTCGGAAGATTCGGAGGCCGTTTCGTTCCGGAAACATTGATGCCGGCCCTGGAAGAACTTTCAGAAACCTACAGTCGAATCAGGATTGATCCTTCATTCGATAGTGAGCTTAAAAACCTTCTTAAGGACTACGCAGGCAGGGAAACGCCCGTTTATTACGCCCACAGATTTTCTGAAAAGCTCGGAGGCGCGCGAATTTTTCTTAAACGTGAGGATTTGAATCACACAGGCGCTCACAAGATCAACAATGCCTTAGGTCAGGTGATCCTGGCCAAAAAGATGGGCAAGACACGGATAATCGCCGAGACTGGGGCAGGGCAGCACGGTGTCGCTACTGCGACGGCCGCAGCGCTCATGGGACTGGAATGCGACGTTTACATGGGTAGTCTTGATATTCAAAGGCAAGCCTTAAATGTAACACGCATGAAAATGCTGGGAGCTCGGGTGGTTCCAGTAGATGATGGAAGCTGTTCCCTAAAGGACGCGGTTAATGCCGCGATTCGGGATTGGGTAACCAATGTGATCGATACTCACTACGTAATAGGATCGGTAATAGGGCCTCATCCGTATCCAATGATTGTGAGAGACTTTCAATCGGTCATTGGGAAAGAAGCCAGGCGGCAGATGCTGGACCAAACCGGCAAGCTTCCGGATGTAGCAATTGCCTGTGTGGGCGCTGGTAGCAACGCTATCGGGCTTTTTCACGCTTTTTTGAAAGATCCTGTACGATTAATCGGAGTTGAAGCCGGAGGATACGGCCTGGATACAGGTCATCATGCGGCGAGTCTTTGCGCCGGAACGCCGGGAGTGCTTCATGGAGCAATGCTTTATCTGTTGCAGGATGAAAATGGGCAGATCACCGAAGCTCATTCTATTGCCGCAGGATTAGACTATCCGGGGGTAGGGCCTGAGCATGGTATGCTGAAAGATACAGAACGCGTTAACTATGTTTCTGTTACAGACGATGAAGCTGTCCAGGGTTTCATGGAACTCGCCAGTGTAGAGGGAATAATTCCGGCGCTCGAGAGCGCACACGCAATAGCTCACGTCATGAAGTTTGCGGGTGAGATGTCCAGAAACGATAGCATTCTCGTTTGCCTTTCTGGCCGCGGCGACAAGGATGTATCACAGGTGGCGGACTATCTCGAGTCAAAAAATATTTCGGAGAATTGAAATGAGTTCAAGAATAACATCACAATTTGAAAAGGCGGCCAGTCAAAATCGAGCCGCATATATACCATTTCTAATGGGAAGTTTTCCTGACGAGCGCACGTTTGTACGATTATTGAAGACCTTGGACGATTGCTCCGCAGATGTCATCGAGGTCGGAGTCCCTTTTTCAGACCCTCTAGCCGATGGACCAACCATACAGAAAGCTGGGAAAATTGCTTTGGATAGAGGGGCTAGTCTAAGAAAAATACTTGGAACACTCGGCGAACTAAACGGTAGTATCCGCGCTCCAATTGTTTTGATGACATACTGGAACCCCATTTTAAGGATGGGGTTGGAACAGTTTGGTGAACTCGCAAAGGTAGCAAATATCGCAGGGACCATTATCCCTGACCTGCCTCCTGAAGAAGCGGGACACTGGATAAATATAGCTCGCTCGAAAGAAATCGACACAATTTTTATGGTTGCGCCTACCACTACTCCTGAAAGGCTTCAAAACATAGTTAGCCTATCGAGCGGTTTCATCTATGTGGTGTCAATGACCGGAGTTACCGGCAGCGCTTTGGTTGTCAACGATAATTTATTGAAAATAGTCACTGATGTGAAAAGGTTAACTTCAGTCCCTGTAGCAGTCGGATTCGGTGTGTCAAACCCCGAACAAGCCAGGACGCTTTCAAACGTTGCTGATGGAGTGATTGTTGGTAGCGCCCTTATTAAAAAATGTCTGGAATCTTCTGATGAATCGGGGGCGTCAGATGGTATAAAAGGTTTGTCACTTGGCATAATCAGCGCCTTAGGCAAAGATCAATAACTTGCGTGAAATTTGAAACAATTTTTGCAAAGGCTGTCTATAAGATTTAGTTTAAATTTTTGCATTCAGGTCTAAGAGAAAGGACGGAAAGATGAAGAAATTTTTGATACTTACTTGTGTTTTGGCTTTATCGGCCTTTGCGCCGCTGGCACATGCCGCTGGACATGAGCATGGCCAGC
>JBMFSZ010000301.1:0-4775 GCA_049967315.1 Desulfomonilaceae bacterium | reverse complement strand
CGGTTGTTTTTTCCTCCTCTCTATGCTAAATATTGAATTTAATAGTAAAATTATAATCATCAAGTGCTTCTCTCTGAAACTATAGCAAGAGAAACGCCTTATGAGCAGATCAAGAGTTCTGGTCGTCGAAGACCATCCATTGAGCCGGCGAATTTTGGAGACCATGTTAACGAAAAGTTACACGGTTATTTCCGCCTCATCTGGGCAGGAAGCTATCGAAAAGGCCAAGGAACAACATCCTGATCTCGTTCTGCTCGATATTGAGATGCCTGGCCTCAATGGGTTTAAGACATTGGAGATCCTTAAATCAGGCATCATTGATTCTGCCGTTCCGGTTATATTTCTAACAGCCCTTGAGGATTCAAAAAGTCGTGAAACCGGCCTGGTCGCCGGAGCGGTAGACTATATAACAAAACCTTATGACAAACAGGAACTTAGCATTAAAGTCAAAAATCATCTTGCTCTATACGAGGCCAGAAAAGAAATTGAGGCCCGCAACCGGATAATGGCCAGGGAAATGGAAATGGCCTCCCAGTTGCAAAGATCACTGTTGCCTGAAGAGTTTCCTCAACAGGAACATGTCGTATTTTCCGCTCTGTACAAACCCGTTTCTCCGGCTGGCGGTGATTTCTACGACGTAGTACAGTTGGGAAAGTCCAAAATAGGCTTCGCTGAAGTTGACGTGTCCGGACACGGGGTGGCTTCGGCCATGGTAGGAGCCATGTTTAAAATGGCTTTTCAGTCGTTTGCCAGTACCGTAAATTCGCCTTCTGAACTCCTTAGAATAATAAACGATCAAATGTTTGGGGTGTTGCCAGATTCTGATTTCCTGACAGTATTTTACGGTATAATTGATTTGGAAACTCTTGAACTCACCTATACCAATGCAGGCCATCCCAGACCATTTTGGTTCAGATCCTCTCAAAAAAAGATAGAGGAATTAGGTGTTGGCGGACCTTTGGTGGGGGCCTTTTTGGGCATGGAGTATGAAGAAAGCGTTGTCCAGTTGCACAGCGGTGACAGAGTCTTAGTCTATACTGATGGAGTGACCGAAACCTCATGTGGTTTTACGGATACTGGAGGCTTTGAGAACTTTTACGGAGTGGAGAGGCTAAAGAAAACGTTCGAAAGTTTTTTAGGTCTTGATTTATATGAGACACTACCCGCAATCCTAAAAAAGCTCGTTGAATTTCATTGTTCGGAAACCTTTGAGGACGATATAACGATGTTAGTTATCGAGATATCCTAGGACAGGAAATACCTTTTCATTATAAGCTTTGTGAATTAGAGATGAATCCGGAAAGAAGCTCTAAATTTGAACGCGACAATGAAATGCTGGAAAGGCTGTATCGTAAGTACGCAAGGGACGGGATTAAAATATCCAATTGGAAGCTGCGATTACGCTTCACAATAAAAAAGGCTATGTGGATAGCCGTTGTAAGAGGTAGCCAGACAGTAAAAAGAGCTATGGACATAGTAGGATCCGCCATTGGTCTCCTCATTTTGTCGCCTTTGCTCGGTTTAACCGCTTTATTAATTAAGCTAGAGGATGGTGGGCCCGTTTTTTTCGCGTCCGATCGTGCAGGAAGATTGGGTAAAAAATTCAAAATGTATAAATTCCGTTCCATGGTTCTCGACGCGGAGAAAATGAAAGAGAGTCTACTAGAGCAAAATGAAACCGGCGGCGTGATATTTAAAATAAAACGCGACCCCAGAATAACCAGAGTAGGTAGAATAATTAGAAAACTCAGCATAGACGAGCTTCCCCAACTTTATAATGTGTTGATAGGTGACATGTCGCTGGTTGGTCCTCGACCACATCCAATTAAAGAAGTTGAGCTGTACACCCTGGAGGATAGGAGAAGGCTGGAGGTTACCCCAGGCCTGACGTGTTTCTGGCAGGTGAGTGGGCGAAGTGACGTAGATTTCAAGACGCAGGTAGGACTCGATGTCCAGTATATTGAAAGTCAGTCCTTCTGGGGTGACATAAAATTGCTATTGAAAACCATACCGGCGGTTATCTCAGGTCGGGGAGCGTATTAGCCCGAGTCGAATCAAATCTCCTGGATTCTACAGATTATGCAGGCTGTAATCACCCTTTTTAGAGATTCCAAAAATTTTCAACCGATGGCACGGCGCCGACCCGTGGGGATGCTTCCAGTCCTAAACAGGCCAATTCTTGAATGGCACATTGTAAATTGCGTCAGTAGCGGGATAAAACGCATAAGAGTTATAGCGGTTGAAAATCCCATTGCTGTTCTCGAGTTTGTTGGGTCAGGGGCTCGTTGGGGCGCATCTATCGAAGTACTGGTCTACAAAGATCCGTGTAGTTTGGAGGAATTGTTAACGCGTATTCACGGGACGGTTCAATCTCGGCTTTTAGTCATTCCCGCGGAAACCTTGACAAATCTGGAATACAAAAGCCTTGTAAATGCAAGTTATTCTCAAGGGAATGTCACAAGAATTGTTGTCGATGGATTAGTAGAATTTCATGGGCGTGACCATTCTCGGGGTTATTCAAAGAGGCGTTTGGAAACCCCGATTGAATCCGGTATCTTTGTAGTGGACAGCGATGACTCGAACCCCGCGGGAGCAGTGGATGGCTTGTTGGATACCAATTTTATTTCCCTGGAAACGCCAAAAGATTTGTGGGCTGCAAACATGACTGCCTTGGGAGGAGGGTTTGATGATTTTCTACAGTCCTTCAAGCCGGGATTATCTCATCAGGAGCCGCTTTTGGGCCATCACACCTACATTGATTCTGCCGCGATCTTGAGGCCACCGTGTTTGATAGGAGATTATTGTAGAATAAACCCCGGCGCCAGTATCTCAGAATTTAGTGTCATCGGGGACAGAGTAATCGTCGATCAGGGCGCGACGATATCATCTAGTCTGGTTTGCGAAAACACCTACGTGGGGTCGGACACAAGTATTGAGAGATGTGTAGTTTCAGGCAACTTCATGATCAACGTTGACATTGGTTCGTGGACATCGATCGATGATCCTTTGCTCTTGTCCAGAGTTAAAAGAAAGATTGTTTACCGGTTTTCAGAAAAGATGTTCGATAAAATTTTGGCGTCATTCCTATTGTTAATTACCGCGCCGATATGGGGCATAAGGGGTGTGACCCGTATTGCGCAGAACAAATCGTTCTTTGCCTATCGTGAACTAATGTCCCGAGACATCTATTTTGATCCATCTTCCAAAGATGCCGCCAGGGTGTCGAATTTTTTGTGGTTTGACAATAGTGGTCCTTTGGTCGAGCGTCTTCCCGGCTTAGTAGATGTGATATTTGGAAAACTGAGGCTTGTTGGTGTCCGTCCTTTAAAAGAGGACCAATTCGATAGGTATGAGGATGATTGGGCCAAGCAACGTTTCGAAGCCCTTGATGGGCTGTTTACCCCGGTTGACGCTGAATGTAATGGCAATGTACTGGAAGAAGAAAAAATAGCCGCTGAAAATTATTACACCGCAACCAGAAATATAAAAGAGGATCTCAAGATATTGATAAAATCTGTTAAGAATCTTCTTATTGGCAACTGACCTGGGTTATGCCAGTCTTTTGAAAAATGGCGTGTTGATTTCCGGAAATTTTCGCTATAGAAAATGTGGCTGACATGATTCCCTTATGCGACTTGATAGGAGAATTCATATGGATATTCAAGAAAAGGACGGTGTTACAATCGTCAGTGTTGACGAAAGGCTTGACGCTCTAGCTGCTCCAAAACTTAAAGAGGCTGTGAAAAAAATGTCTGAAAAGTCGTCCACAAAGCTCGTTATTGATTTGGCCAAGACAAAGTTTATCGATAGTTCTGGATGTGGAGCTCTCGTGGCGTCTCTCCGTACTCTCCTGAAAAACCATGGTGACCTCAAAATCGCCAGGCCGTCACCTCAAGCTCAAACCCTGTTCCAGTTGACACGTTTACACAGGGTATTTGAAATTTATGACGACCTGGACGCTGCGATCGGGTCGTTTCTCTGATCTGGCGGTCCGGTAACATCTCTATCGGATGGTTACCACTGTCTGATGACAGGGATAATGGAAATGGAAAAGCCATTGCATATCAAGATTGAGGCTAGAGCCGAGATAATGCTTCTCAGACCTCTGGATTTATTTGTAAGAAACCTAGTTCAGCAGATACCAGGTTTTTCAAGCTCTGAGGACCTAATTGATAACATAGAGCTAGCCTTTAACGAAGCTTATACAAATGTTAGCAAGCACGCTTACAAATCGAACCAGAAAGGCCCAATCTGTATAGAAATCTTTGTAGAAAATAATTGCCTTGAAATTCGTCTTGAGGATTATGGAGACAGTTTTGACCCGGATACTATCTCTGAGCCAGACTTCCAGAACCTCGGGGAAGGAGGGCTAGGAATTTGGTTCATGAGGCATTTTATGGATGACTGGATATATCAATCTGAACTAGATGGTAAAAATGTGCTGAGATTAATGAAAAAAATACCTTGCGAAGAAACGGCGATTGTCATCGACCAGCTATGAAATAGAACATTACGAACTAAAATAACAATCTAACAAGAGTCGTGGAAATATACGACCCGGAAAAACTTATCGAAAAATGTGGGGCGAATCACGTTGCCAATAGACTGTCCCCGCAGGGCTAATATTCAGCCAACGTGGATGGGGCCTGCCTGGGCCTTTTCATTTTGAAAGCCTTTCCGCAGCATGGGGACCTTCGGGCCTACATTCCGCATAAGATTTAACTGAGATTCGAGATTTTTCCTGAGGAGTATTTTCGCGACAACAGATTCTAAAA
>JBMFSZ010000300.1:0-4778 GCA_049967315.1 Desulfomonilaceae bacterium | reverse complement strand
CTTTCACATTGCCTGTTTCTTGATTACTATGAGGTGGCTGTGATTTTTGAAACCAGCTCTAAGGAGTTTACTCTTTTTCGCACGTAAAACAGCCCTACTGAATTGATTCACAACAGCACGATTATCGCAGACCAGGATAGTAATGACAAATTTCTTGGTGGTATTCAGGTTATTGAAATCAAATCCCAGATCCCCTGATTCATCTAGAAAAATAAACATTCCTTACCCTTTTCAAATTAGCTCAATGCCGACGATTTTTGTATCACAAACGGTATTTTCAAATATAAAGAAAAATTTGACTCAGACCGCAGACTGTGTTCCAACTCCATGTCAGCCTCCCGGCCTGCATTCATAAGTTTTTGTAATGACGATATAAGACGCGATGTTGTCATGAGTGAAATGGGGGGTACCGGAGCCAATGGAAGACAATTGTTTTTCTAATATCACATAATAAGCAATACAAGGCCCTTCCGGCTGTAAAAATCGCCAGGCTGGGGGTTCAAAAAAACATTAAGGGCCGACGGTTAGGAACCCAATTACTAAATATGACAAAACAGTTGTTGCTGAATGACAATAGGACCGGCTGTCGGTTCCTGACGGTTGATTCGTATGTCAAGGATAACTATTGAAACCATTCAGTAAGGCGATAAGGTGACAGACTTTTTCCAGGATCTCGGGCCGGAATCCTGTGGACTCGGATTCCGCCAAGAGCGCTTCTCTCGAAAAATTCAATACGTCTCCTCCCACGAACGGTCCAGAATTTGGTCAGAAACCACCAGGTTCCACTTTTTTACAAGACGCCCGCTGACATTCCGTGACATGTAAGTAGGCTGCTTGGGACAATATTCCTGCAGACGGCTTAAGTGTTTGTCTTCAACCATCAGTTCTTTCCGATGTTGTTCCAGATAAAAGCCTACCTTTGCGGCTGTAGTAGAATTTCCAAGAAGCCTGGCGTAGTCAGTGACTTTGTCTATATCGAAGAATTCAACGGCCTCTAGCGAGCGCCATATTTCTTCCCAGCCGCCGCCCAAAACCGGTCGATCCAACAGATCCACGAGCGTCCGTTCCAAGCTCGTTACCTTAATCGCTATCCCCGTTCTTTCAACCACATTTACACCAAATAGTTCCTGCTTTTTATCAACCAGCGGCTTCGGAAAAGCGACTCCTCGATATTCATATCCCCGGAAAGTCATTGGTCGTATTGCTTGACCCGTAAGGAAAACCATTTCTTCTCTTACTGAATGAGCTTTCCCAAATAAGTCGAGAGCTGTGTGGTAGGCCAAAACAGCGTCGGTGGACATCTTTCCCGCAAGGATAAAAGGGTCCACCGGATAGGTGTCAGAGGTAAAGCCAAAAGGGACTGACACGTACAGTCCCCGTCTAACTCGGTATATGCGTCCGGTCCTGATATGATGGGCCAGTAGCGCTTCTCTTGTCCTGGGACTTCGTAGTCCGTCCGAATCCAAAAAAGATGTGAACTCTTCATAGGTAAAGACGGGCTTTCTGGCGAAGAAATCCAGGAGTTTCATGTTTCCCCGCTTCTTTGACGTCAACAATCAATACACGTAATATTCTTAAGGGTTGTGATATGTTTTGTCAAGTTGTCATGACAAAGAAATCACTTTGAAATGATTATGGAGTAAGAAAAAAATTTCAATAGCGGCGTCATTGTTATATCATCAATCATCTCTCATCAGGCGGAAACAATGGCTAGAACAATATCATATAGGCTACGGGGGCATGAAACGAAAGTTATTGACGCCACAATTCTCGTCACTTTGATATCGGTAGTCAGCGCCTAGGTCAGACATGTGTACCCAGTGCCGCGACAGCAATAGATCAAGAGGTCACAAAATGAGAAACAGAATTCTTTGGGCACTTATTATGATGTCGCTTCCATTGGTAACCTCTGCCGAAAGCGGCGTAGTCCGAGACGGTTCGGGCAATCTGGTCGAATCGTGGTCTAAGAAAGGGAACCGTATCGAGATTCGCGACAAAGATAATAACCTAATTAAGGAACTGAACCCTCGTGGTGACCGCATCGAGATCCGTGACGGTGACAACAATCTAGTTGGGGAGATGCGTAGGGATCGTGACTGAAAGGCCTCACCAACTCCAAGATCATTTCTACAGCAAGGTCTTGGATAAAAAACCAACGATGGCCTCAATTTTGGGATTAACTAGTTGTTCTCATCGAGATTTTATCCGCTTTGTTCGACCGGCGAAATGGGTAAAAAATTTAAGGCAAATGACTTCTCTCCAAACTTTTCAAAATTACAGACAATGTTTCCCGCAATTCTATATATTGTGCCGGTTCCGTATTTCGGATGTTTGATTAGCTGTCCTACGTACCACTGATCAACCTTATCCACAATTTTGTGGTCGATTTTAGCCTTGTTTTCTACGGATTCTTGTACTTGCTTGAATTCCAATAAATCTTTCGGAATTTCGTTTAGATACATCGACGGTTCGGGATATGAATTCCAGCCCTCTGGCTGGGTGTGGTATGAAATTTCCAAATAATCTTTGGCACGGGTCATTGCGACAAAGAAGAGGCGTTTCTCTTCCTCCAAATCTGCAGAGGTTCTTCTTGAAGACGCCAGTGGTATTAATCCATTATTAGCGCCACTGATAAATACATATCTAAATTCCAATCCTTTTGCTGCGTGCATAGTAAGCAGTTTCACTTTTTCTGCATTCGGATCAATCGTTTCGTCAAATATTTGATGACCGCCCAGACTCAATTGGCTAATTGCCGTAAGAAAAGAAGATTTGATATCAGTATTGTAATTTAGCCTTACATATTCGGAAGCTTCTTCCAAAAGTTTTTTGACAAGTTGAACGTCCTTTGAGTAGTTGATCGACGCAGGCCTTAAATTGGTTGATAAATCAAAGTACTCAAATATGTCTGGGATTTCCCCGTACGTTCTGTTTGCAAGCCAAGTCTCAAATTGTATCATTTTCGATGCAAAGGCATTAAATTCACCTCTATTATTGACTGTAAGAGAAACCCATTCTATGAATTTTTCAAGCTCAGGCCTTCCGTCCGCTTTATCTACCCTCAAAGTATTTGCCGGGCAGGAACTGTCGTTGAAGCCCAAGTCCGATTGTCGACCGAAATAAGCGTCTTTGTATTTTTTGATCGGAGCCCTTGATTGATCCGCTATCCCATAATTCTGGTCACAAATGGCGTCATAAATTGAGTTTATATCTCGTTTATTTAGGCAAGCTTTAAATAACTTGGTTAGCCAATGCAATACCGGTATATCCTGGAGTGTCCGTCTGCTGGCAACTTCAAAAGGTATCCCCTCTCTCTCAAAAACTGTTTCAAATATCGCTGACTGTTTCTTAGTTCTGAACAGTACAGCAATTTCTCGAAACGGAACATCCTTCTTATTGAGGATTCGTATGCTGTTTGACAGGTATATTGCTTCTTGATTCGAATCATAATGATTTATTATAGCAACTGGCGCTCCAGTTCCTCGAGCGCCGCACAATTCTTTTGAATCGTAGGTAATTAAGTGTTTGGCGACATCTAGGATATTCTCCGTCGAGCGATAATTTATCGGTAAATGTTGCTCTTCACATTCCTTCTTTTTAAAGTCGTGGAAAATGGACAGATCACTTCCACGCCAGCTATATATCAATTGATTAGGATCACCGACTGCAAACATGAATGTTTCATCGTCAGCCATATTCATGATCATGTCAATCTGTTTGAAATTACAATCCTGGAATTCATCAACTATGATCCACGCAGGATGAAAGTTGTTTTTACGGCGCGATAATACATGGTTGGCTTTATCTATAAGATCATCAAAGTCCATACAGTTGTTTTGCTTCTTTCTTTCAGACCCATTCTCAATTAAGGTTTTCAAGTCATCGTCATATTTCATGTTGCTATATAACACTTCACTGTGACCTGAACTTGCCTGTTTCTCTAAATACCGTTCAATTCGCTTATCGATCTTGTTTCTGTATTTGATATCCAAATGAAGTTCATCGGCGATACTCAGATAAAATTCTTTCTTTTCATTTTCATCCATTATCGTAAAATTTGCGGTGTAGCCCAGGTCTTCTAAATACGGACTATTAACTAAAACACTTCTCGCAACCGAGTGAAAAGTCCCAAAAAAAGAAAGATCCGGCAAATACGAATGATTACTTTGCATGTAAAAAGCCATGATTCTCTCTTTTATTTCATTGGCAGCCTTATTGGTAAAGGTAAGAACTGCCATCCTGTCTAAAGGAATATTCTTGATAAAGTGAAGATAAAGAACTTTATGAATCAGTACAGTAGTCTTCCCGCTGCCGACCATTGCGCTCAGGAGAGTCTTTTTGTTGTTTGTGAAGATCGCTTTTACCTGATGTTGATTTAGTTTCTTCATAGATTCATAAAGTAGTGAGTTTTTTAACTTAATCTCTTCAAGAACAGCCCCGTAATCTTCCTCAATTCCCTGAATTTCGCCTTTGATTTGGGGTTCAATAACTGCTTCTTCAGAAACACCCGACACTACCGTCTTGGCTGAAGGCAGAGCAAATACGTCACTTAACTTTTTAGTTCTATTCTCACGTAATAGTTGTTGTATTTGCTTCAGATCCAACTTATTTGCCTTCTCTTTGGAAGTGTCTAATTAATTTAGAATGCTTCCGGTCCTCATTGATGCTGTCCATACTTTCAAAAGAAAGAGAGAATTTACTGGGTAGTTTAATAAATTGTTTTAAGTTATTAACTATACTTTGTTTTATGTCCTCGTTGTCTGCTAATTTTACGTCAC
>JBMFSZ010000299.1:1694-4788 GCA_049967315.1 Desulfomonilaceae bacterium | reverse complement strand
ATGCGTGATTGCACATCTTCAGCTTCTTTACGCCGGGTCCTAAAATTCACAGCGACGTGGGCTCCATGCATGGCTAACGCGATAGCGATGGCTTTCCCGATTCCTCGACTGGCTCCAGTTACGAGAGCCACTTTGTCGCTTAGCTCGTGATTCATGTCTATCAACCGTTAGCCCTGATTCTTCAGCAGGATGGCGCCCGATTATGCGCCATTTGTTACCATAATACTGAAAGCAGGAATCTATCGAATACCTGATAGCTCCCGTATAGTGCGAGCCATGGATGACATATCCTCGTCACCATAACCATTTGCAATCAAACCTGTTTCTATCTGGTCGACCAGGGCGGCTACGGGAAGTGTCACTCCCAGCTTCCGGGCGGTCTCTATGGCAATTTTGAGGTCTTTCTGGTGAAGCTTGACCCGGAAGCCCAAGGGATAGGAATTGTTAATCATGTTCCCGGAGCGGTTACTGAGCACCCAGGAAGCGGCTGCGCCATTACTGATCGCCTTCACAACCTTTTCCATATCCAGACCCGCTTTAAGTCCAAGAGCCACTCCTTCGGCCACACTGAGATATACGCCGGCGATAACGGTCTGATTTATGGCCTTGGTGATCTGGCCCGCTCCAATGGGCCCTACATGTGTGATAGTTTTGCCCATTGCCTCCAATACCGGCATCACTCTTTCCACATCCTGGCTGGCTCCACCAATCATTATGGCGAGAGTGCCGTAAATGGCGCCTTCTGAGCCACCAGATACGGGAGCGTCGACCATACTGATGCCCTTTTCAGCCAAAGTTTCGGCGATCTTGCGTGTGGCCTCAGGACTGATGGTAGACATGTCGACTACCACAGTTCCAGGCTGAGCTCCTTGAATAACACCTTCTTCCCCAAGGATTATCCTCTCGACGTCCGCTGTGTCACTCAGGCAGGTGATAACAACCTCGGCTTCTCGTGCGGCGTCACGAGGAGTAGCTGCGCGCTTGGCCCCCTTTGACGCTAATAACTCTTCCTTGCTTTTTGTACGATTATTAACTACGAGATCATGGCCGGCCTTTAATATGTTTGACGCCATAGGTTCTCCCATAGTGCCGAGCCCAATAAATGCTACTTTCATTAGATATTCCTTTCATTATTATGTCGTTAAAACAGGAAGTTATATGATTGTCTATTCCTTGGAACGCCTAAAATGCTTATCTGCACTAAGCTTTTCCAAATGGATAATGTAGCTTATCACAGGACAGATGGCTTAGAAAATTATTGAGGAAAGAGAAAATTCTTGCAGGAGTGGAAGGGGTAGGGTAGGTTAATGTTTGAGAGTTATTATCGGTTAATGCTCAATAAAATTGTTAATACAAACAAACTGTTTGATAAACAAAGGATGCTGCGAGTAAAGTAAACTTTCAAAGGCTGTGTTGTCGCATGGCCTTATGGTACCCATTTAATAAGGTTTTAATGATAAATATCCAGCAGCAGCGTGGTAAAACATCCCTTACTGGACGACGCCGACTGGTTGAATATTTGGGCATTGCCTTGCTGACTATCTTTTTTGGGCTCTGTATAGTGGTAATGTTTGTTCCCTTCGCTGAGGCGGAGGATCACTGCCTTGAAATTATCAAAAACCTGGAGCAAAACTCGTTAAGGCTAAAAGAATATTCTACAGCGCTCCAAAATGCTCATAAAGAAAGGGATTTTCAGCTCATCACTGTACTCAACGGGCAAATCGATGAAACGCTGAAGGAAATCAGGGTAGGGGAGGCTGAACTTCTCAATTGTCCAAAAAGCTTTGAAAATCAAGGTACCGGTATAAGCTCGGTAAAAACACAGGACACAAAGTTCGCCGACCTGAGTTGCGAAGATCTCAAGAAAAGGTACATACAATTATCACGGAAGTTTAATTCCCTTGCCAGGAGGCAGCAAAGCTTGCTTTCGGAATTGAGTCCAGCACAGAAGGCGGAATACAAAGAGGCGGAAGACTCAATAAAGGCAGTCGAATCCGAACTCAGAAAGCGATGTTCTCCGCCACCTCCTCCTAAGCCATTCCAGCGGAGGCCTGTTGGGCCTCACAGGACATTTCGCTAGACATGGTGTTTGGCGCTCAGGCAAGGGGTAGAAGGTTGAGATGAAAACTAAACAGATTATAATTTCCATGGTCCTAGCCGTAATTTTGGGCCTGGTCAGCATATCAGCGAACGCTGGGGGATGTGGAACAAGCGCTAGTCTTTGCCCCGCTGAGCCGGGTGTGCATTATACCTGCGGACAATGCGCTCCATATTTGAGGAGCGCAAAATTCGCTCCATGGGTTCGCTCTGTCTGTGAGGCTCCCCACAAGAAGAGTTGCGGGATGGCTCCATGTTTGAAGACCGTTGGTGAGGCGAGTTATCGGAGGTCGTTTTGCGAAGCCCCTTACATCAGGACTCAAGGGGAAGCGCCGTACAAAAAAAGTTGCGGCATGGCGCCCGTCATAATAAGAATTTGCGAACCACCCTGTTATCCTCCGCAACAAAAACAACCACCGGAACCTTGTGTTAGACCCATCGGTTGTTTCTCAAGATGATATGGTTCCGAAGTCAGGTGGTCGCATCTTGTAGATTTGGTATAGCCTCTATATGTCTCCAGGGAGACCGATATGCCTTGCTTTTAGTTGGGTCGATTCAAGTTTTCTCTCCCTGAACTAGTCGTAAAAATTCTGGACCATGACCTTTTCCAAGCCCCTCAGAGCGCCTTTGAATTTTTGCTGTCCGCTCCTTTTTTCCGGGTTGGCTTTGAGGGAGGATCAAGCACTTCACACTTCCTGTCTGGCTCCTTCGCAGTCAGTTGCGCCTCGTAACGTGTGTGGGAAATCCGCTTCAACACCAGAAATGGTCTTAACGTTTCAGAATCGCGGTCCCAGACATACTGTTTTAGATCGATAACAGGACCAATGTCATCGTAGAGCGTTACCCACCACTCATCTTCGTTCTCAATATGGCAGATCCTGATTTTTTTGACCGTGTCGATATTTTTCGCGATGTCTAAAGCCGCCTGCCTGATTGCTTCCTCCTCTGTGATTTTGGTTCTTTGCGCCCCATGTTTGGTTTTCTTCCCAAGTTCACC
>JBMFSZ010000299.1:0-1684 GCA_049967315.1 Desulfomonilaceae bacterium | reverse complement strand
ACCTGTTGGTTTTGGTAAGCTGGGTGGAGGGGAAACTGGCGGTTCTACTGGATTGGCCTTAGTGGAAGCTCTTTTGCTCCAGAAATTGCCCTTGTCTCCTCTTCCTGCCTCGATTGTCTCTTTGGTTTGCTCCTTCGGTTGATCTTTGGCCGTTTTCAATTTGACAGACTCAGTCTTCATCTTTTTAGGCCCAGTTTTATTGGCCGTCTGGTCGAATGCAGCCTTATCACTGCTCTTTGTGAATTTTTCGCTGCCGGCTTTACAACCTGCTAGGACGAGAAAGAGACTGCTCGCAAGAACTATTAAAAGAATGGTTGAAAAGCGACAGATGCGCCCAGTGGGCAAAAATGCGGAAATCGTTCTTATGGCTAAAGTGCGCCGGGGTTGCTCAGAAAATTTTGGAGATGTCGATTCAATGAGCATAAGGTGAACGCTCCGGAGTGGGTTGCTAGATTAGAATACACTATAGTCCTTTAAAAAATTGTTTAACACAAGTAAACAGCATAATAATATTGTCTATGTCCAATATTTTTGCTATTTATGGACAGTGAGAAATTTTATTTTTTGTAGAGGAACGTTATGGGCCGTATGTTATCAATTTTGGCAGTCATGTTTGCTTTAATGAGTCCGTTATGTTTCGCTGGAGGGCCAGGCGGGCAGGGCGGAGCCATGCAAGGGCCACCCCTTGATTATACCCTTATGGGATTCAAGGAACAGGGAGCGTGGTATTTTCTATGCACTGCGCCGGAATATTGTAAACGTATTCCTCCTCATTATCAGACATATGGGCCACCACCACCATACTGCGGAGTTCCCTGCGCGGCTGCGCCGATCGTGAAAAAATAACAGGCGCTAGATGCGCTGGCTGATTCCAGCCAAGTATGATTAGTTCCGCCATGGTCCGGAGATTATAATGAGAACAAAATTGGTACTATGTTTAATAGCTTTGATGATCGCCGTTCCGAATGTGTCATTCGGCTTTGGTCTTCTCCAATACACCTTCGATGCGATTGCAAACCAACTCGGATTGGATCGCGGCCCTGTCTCAAAAGTTTTGCCTGAGGAAAATCCTTACGATCCATACGGTCGTCCTAACCCTCTAGTAGGGAAATTGCACCCTGACCGACACAGAATGGTTATCCAGGCTGAAGGGTTCTGATAGTTTGTTCGTAGCCAAATAGCGGACCGATGGCTATAATTAAGAGACGCGTAATTTTTTGTTGCCAAAATAGTTAAATGACTCCCGGCAAAGCCGAACGCATATCCCTGTTAGCCCCCCAAGGGGGCCTGATCAATCGCCCCCTGAAGGGGGCGTCCCATTGTGAACCAGATTGAGCTGTTCGAGGCGTGTATCTTCGGCCTCTTGATCTCGAATGTATTTTCTCACTCCATCTTCGTCCAGTCCCACTGTTGAAACATAAAAGCCTCTCGCCCAAAAGCTTTCACCTGTAAAGTTTCGCTTTCGAGCTGTGAAATTCCTTGCAATCGAGATGGCGCTCTTGCCCTTGATGTATCCGATCACGCTCGATACGGCAAATTTTGGTGGAATACTCAGACACATATGCACATGATCAGAACAAAGATGGCCTTCCATAATCTTGGATTCCTTTTGCCGTGCCAATTCGTGGAACACATCACCCAGGTGCTTTCTTATGGCCCCGTAAATCTGCTTCCTACGACGTTT
>JBMFSZ010000298.1:0-4794 GCA_049967315.1 Desulfomonilaceae bacterium | reverse complement strand
AGCTTTGACTTTTATAAGCATGGGCTTAAAATCAACTGCCCCGGCTTCGTAACCTTCTTTCGTCAATACCTTGATGCCGTTTTTTGCACACTGTTCATTGAATTCTTTGGCTCCTGACTGGCCAAAAAGAGTATTTTCATAAAGTATAGCTGCGGTTTTTGGTTTTACGACCTCAGACAGGAAAGAATTAAGGGCTTTTGGATACTCACTTACTGGCGGAGCGATCCTGAACACGTAATCCCACCCCTGTTCCGTTATCTTATCTGAAGAGCCTGTGGTAACGAGAAAAGGAACCTTATGTTGCTGGGCCACTGCGCAGATAGCATAAGTAACTGATGATGAATAACCACCTGTTAAAGCCACGACTTTATCTTGTGAGATCAGTTTCTCAACTGCCGAACGCCCCACGTCGGGCTTGCCTGTGTCGTCTTCGATCAACAATTCGATCTTCCTACCGTTAACCCCTCCGGCTTTATTTATTTCGTCCAAACCCATCAAAAGAGAATTCTTTTCAATCTCTCCGAATTTAGCTTGTTCACCGGTAAGAGGTAAAACCACTCCCACCTTTATTGGGTCTTCAGCGGCCAACAGAGGGCTAATACCCAAGAGTAATAACAGAACAACCGCCAAAAGCCTTAATACGACAGTTTTCATTGTTGGCTCCTTAGGTTCTAATGGAATGTAGGAAGGCAAAAAGCAACTTAATCAAATAACTAGACATGTCTAGATTGTCAAGGAAATTAAAGGGAAACGGAAATTATGAGGTCATTGCCAAAAAAGCCCGAACCATGTAAAAATTATATGTGCTTGGCCAAGGATAATTGTATGAACCACAAAAAATTTCTACGCTTAGCCCTTATTTTGGTCACTATTGAAAATGTTTTGCTCGGATTGGCCTGGGCTCAGAATCTGGAACTCGAAAACAGACTCAACGATGCTAATACGGTGATTTCTGAAATGCTCAAAGCTCCTGATGGAAGGATTCCACGTGGTTTGCTCAACCGCAGCAAGGCCATAGTGATTCTTCCTTCAGTTATTAAGGCGGGAATGGGTATTGGTGGCCAGTATGGTAAAGGAGTGGCCATGCGTCGGGATCCATCAGACGGAAAATGGGGACCTCCGGCGTTTGTCACCTTAGTAGGGGGGAGTTTTGGCTGGCAAATAGGTGTCCAATCGACGGATCTCACTCTTCTGGTTATGAGCGACGTTGATTTGAGAAATTTGTTTAAAAATAAATTTACAATTGGCGTGGACGCTTCGGTAGCCGCTGGACCAATCGGCAGGGAAGCGTCAGCAGACACGGACATTTCTCTACAGGTGGGGATATTGTCTTATTCCAGATCGAAAGGTCTTTTTGCAGGTTTGACTGTTCAAGGAGCAGTTTTAGAAGCCGATTGGGATGCGAATGAAGCTTATTACGGCTCGGATGTTTCCATCATTGACATATTTTTCCACAAGGTTGGAAAACTTTCGCCAGCCGCAGAAAGACTTGCGGAGACTCTTAACGCCGCCCAGAAAAAGTAAGGCCTTAAAATTCCCGTGTGATTTTAGGGCATGAGGGAAAGCCATTAAAAAAGCCGCCAATTCTGAATCGGGCCAAAATATGAGCTGTTTGAGCTGGAACCTCGAGAAAAACGGAAGCCCCAAGATATGCTTGAGCGTAACGTTAATAATCTGGTTTTGTGTTATTAGCTTGCTTCCTATGACTTGGGCAGAAGACCACGAAGAGCTGCAGACGATCATAAATGCCTATTTTGAGGCTAAAAAGTCAAAGAATTATGATATGATTTGGAATTTACTAGCCCCTTCATCCGTTATTAAAAGATTCTACACCTATGAAGGTTACCTTGCTATGATGAATTCGGATCCTGTGAGACTTGTCAGCTATGAAATCCAATTTAACCCTGCTATATCTGATAATCAGGACAGGAAAAATTTGCCGAACGTAGAAAAAATTGCCTCGGTGGTAGTAAAAGAGCGTCTGGAAAAAGAATCCGGACAAATAGTCGATCGAATAGATGTTATAATTTTTGTTTTGGAAAATAGCCGATGGTACAAAAGTTGATTGTGGATAGCGCTTCCGAGGTTCATCCTGATTTTGGTTCATGCAGCTTTCAATTAAAATCAAGCATATCGACAATAATGTACTGGCCGAATAACTGAGAGAATGGCTATCGGCTGATTACCTTGAGGCCTGTTTCTCGGTGATAGCTCCCAATATAATTTGTTCCGTCATTTTGACTACACTTTGTATGGAGAAACGGTTTACCACGGTTTCTCTGGCTTTTCGACCCATTGAATCTCTCATTTCCAAATCTGTTAGTATGGTAGCCATGGATTTTGCCAGCGATTCTGAGCAACGCGGTTGGACCAGCAAGCCGTTCACACCATGTTGAATTATCTCAGGAGTGCCGCCCACGGAGGTAGCCACAACAGGAACGCCACAGGCCATAGCCTCAATTATAACTTGAGGAAAGCCCTCTGAAATAGAAGGTAGAACCATCAGCCATCCTTGCCTCAGGAATTGCCGAACATCGTCAGCTCCGTCAATTCGTTCTATGCAATCCTCTAATCCACTTGCCGCTATCTTGCGCTCCACTTTGGAACTCAGATAGCCCTGGCCTATCATCACCAAACGAGTATTAGGAACCATCTCCCTCAGTAGACTGAAAGCCTCTATTAAAGTAAGAGGGTCTTTTTCCTTAACCATTCTTCCAATATAGACAACAGTGGGATGAGGAGCCAACTGAGACCAATCTGGGGTGAAAAAATCAATATCGACTCCATTGGGCGCAACAGCTACCCTGTGAGGATCGACCCCATGCCTCTTGATCACATGAGTCCTAAGAGCATCAGCGTTACAGATGAGCCTGTCTGAAAAACGCCATAGAAAAGACTCGAACTGTTGCTCTTGCTTTCCTCTCCAGCTTGATATGACAATTGAATTTGTGGCTATAGCCGCAAAGATGCGACCCCAGATATTGGGAACAGCGGTCATGGTGTAGAGCACGTCTGGCTTTTGGTCGCTAAGTTTTCGGAAAAATCTCCACAGGGCGACAGGAGTAACCCATCGACGTTTCGAAAAATAGGTAATGGGAACACCTGTGGACTGGGCCATAGGGAGCATGTCGACACCACCTCTCAAAACCCAGAGTTCCAGTCTGAATAGATCCCTGTTAACGTTGTTCAGTAAGTGTAGCGCGTATCGTTGGGTGCCACCGAATTCAAGATCCTGCAGGGTAATGACGGTTCTATACGGTGGGCTAGTTTTGGCTTCCATAAATCTGTTTCAAAAAAAGCTCGAATATTTTTTGATGGTTTGTTTTTTGACTAAATTCCCGTAAAACTAGTTCACGCCCATTCCTGGCCATATTTAAAGCAGAATCTCGATCCTTAACCATTTCTGATATGGCATTGGCCAACGCTTCGGGGTCATTTTGAGGAACTAACAAGCCTGTTGTTTCATTATGAATCACCTCAGGGATGCCGCAAACGTCGGTCGACACAACAGGCAATCTATGAGCTAGCGCTTCCAGTATGACGGTAGGGAGACCATCTCGGTCACCGGACCGGTGGACTGCGCTAGACATTACAAATACGTCTGCTGAACAAAACAGGTCAGAAACGAGATTGTACGGTACAAAACCAGGGAAAATCACCCTGGTGGCTAAACCTAGCTTTCTGACCAGGTATTTTAACTGGATCTTCCTGGGACCATCGCCAGCAAGTGTCAATCTGAAGTCAATCCCCTTGTTCTGCAGGATTTTGCAAGCGTGAAGAAGAACATGAAAGGCCTTTATACGGTCAAAGCGTCCCAGGCCAAGTAACCTGAATGGTGGCCTCATAAAAACAGGGGCTTCAGACATTTTTTCAAGCGGGATTCCATTATAGATTCCGAATATTTTTCCTCTAGCTTCAGGAAACATACTTTCGAGGTATGGAACATTTGTCATGTTGTCCGAAAGGACAAATTTGGCCGCGCGAACCTTGTCCTGTAGAGCCCCATCAGGAGGATAGATGTCTCCAGCCCGACCTGTAAAGCTGAAAGGGATTCCTGTGAGTTCTGAAGATACCCAAGCGGCTGTTGCAGGCCCCATGGCCCATGCAGCGTGGATGTGGTCATACGGTTCCTTGATAAATCTGGAGGCTAGCGTGAAACCGGCTAGAAAACCAAAAATGTTTTCCGCCCCGAATTCGATCGATTTCCACTTACGAATTGGTACGGTCCTAAACATCTTTTTGACAATGTCAGGTTTTTTTTTAAGCCAGGAATTGACCTCCTGGGGCAGATGTTTCAAAATGGAAACCCCGAAATGTTCTACATTTTCCTTTGGAATCGACATCATTTCGGGTGAAAGCCCCTTTTTTATATCCCCGTATAATGTGAAAACTTTTAAAGGAAGACCAAGTGTCCAAAGATTCAAAACCTCTCGAAAAATAAATGTCTCAGATGGTTTTGGGAACCACAGGGTCAGATAAGCTATCTTGGGTAGTTTCACAGCTTTTTCTTTCAGACACTAAAAATAAATTATAATTATATCGTTATTAGATCTCATATTCAAATACTAATTACGAGCATCAAAACGTCCTGATTGGTCACAATTTTTTTAAAAAAATGCGCATAAAGTTTTAACTTTGAACGTGTCTGTGCTAAATTATAAGCGTAGGTCTTTTTATTGATAATCAAGAATAGTCTAATTTGTGTAACCAGATTCTACTAAAGAAAAGTGTTTAATATTTTGCAACACCTTTGAAATGTCCAATGTCTAGGTGATCAGATCCTTGACAAGAGGC